>JANOMD010000431.1:0-4365 GCA_031420135.1 Rhodoferax sp.
GCAATCTGGATGTGCCCGCCCAGCGTGTCCAGATAGTCGCGCACGAAGTGGCTGTGGTGTGCCCGGGTCCCGTCTCCCAGCGCGAAAAGATCCTCAGGAGATCGACTCGATTCGTCGGGATTGCTCGTAAGCGATGCCAAACCGATTCGCCAGAAAGTCCGGCAAGGCCACTTGCTCCTGACGAATGAACCCCCGCTTGGGCAGCCTGCCTTCACGAAACAGATCGACCACCGCGCAAATGCCGGCGGCAGTCGTGATCTGAATGGCCGACAGGGGTGCATCAACGCGGCTGGCGCGCTGGGCAAAAATCTTGCGCGCAAAAACCTCCTGCACATAGGCCCCACGGCGCATGCCGCTGACGGTGACAAACACCAGCACCACGTCCTGCATCGTGGTCGGCACGGCCTTGCGCATGATCGCTTTGAGCGCTTCCTGATCCTCCGACAAACGCAGATCCGTCAGCAAAAACTGCATCAGCTCCCGGTGGCCAGGGTAGCGCACGCTTTTGTAATCAAGGCTGCGCACTTTGCCCTTGAGCGTCTCGCACAGCGTACCCAGGCCGCCCGAGGTGTTGAACGCCTCGTACTCCACGCCATCCAGCGAAAAATGCTCCAGCCCTTCGAGTGGCAGCATGGCGGTAACAACGCCTTCATGGATCGCCTCGCACGGATGGCAATACTCGTTGATCAGGCCATCCACGCTCCAGGTCAGGTTGTACTTGAGCGCATTGGTGGGAAACGCCGGCAACGCACCGACCCGCATCTTGATCTCGTCCAGCGAATCAAATTGCTGCGCCAGGTGATGCGCAACGATGCCGATAAATCCCGGTGCCAGGCCGCACTGCGGCATGAAGGCAGTGCTGGCCCCTAGGTTGTCACTTTCAGCCAGCGCCATGATGGCCTTGGTGGCGGCCACGTCTTCCGTCAAATCAAAATAGTGGCAGCCTGTGTTTTTGGCGGCCTGCGCAACCTTGAGGGCCAGGTAATAGGGCAGGGCATTGATCACCGCATCATGCCCCTGCAACACACGCTCAAGCGCAGCGGTTTGATCGGTATCCACCTGCACGGCGTTGATTTTCAATCCGCCCAATTTATCCAGCGACGCACGCGACTGATCAGCCACCGTCACGCTGTAGTCGCCTGAGTTGACGAGCAAATGGGCAATGGTGTGACCGATGTGGCCAGCGCCTAACAGGGCAATTTTCATGGCGGTGTTCTTTTCCAGACAGTGGATATCGTGATGGATCAACTAATTTACTACATTTGTGGTTAAAATAGGTCAAATCGGCATGAAATAAGTCGATTTTTGAAAAATTTACGAATTTTCATGACGTATTATGCCGCTAGCTCTCGTAGAACTTGCATACAATGCTACTATTTATATAGTAGTCTCGCGTACTCGAACTCAGCCTCGTCGTCGTCCGCACGCACACCGTCGAGCTTGGCAAGTGGGCTGGCGCTGCCGCTTACGTCGGGTAAAGTCACAATGACTCTAGCCGGCTATGGATGGTTTTAAATGGCAACAGACGACACCCGCCCAACCCACAGCGAGCCCTGGACTTCGGTCGAGCAGGTCGCACAGCACATTGGGGTGGCCAAAGACACGGCCTACCGTTGGCGTGGGCATAAGGGCCTGCCCGCGCACCGCATCGGTCGACTATGGAAGTTCAAGCTGTCCGAGGTGGACGAATGGGTGCGCACTGGCGGTGCGGCAGAAGAAGCCGCTGCTGACCTTGCGGCCAAGACAAATACAAGCAACAAGGCGAGCCATGGCAACCCGTAAAACACCCAGCAGCGCGAAATCGGCGGCCGCCACCACGGCTTCCTATCAGCATGTGGAGGCCAAAGGGGTGAAGGTGATTGACGACCGGGGCAATGAGATGATGGTGGTGAATAAGCTGGAGGGATGGTGATGATTACTGAACTCACCTTGCACAATTTCAAGCGCTTTGGCGATCTGACATTTGCTGTCCCGGAGCATGTCGTACTGGCGGGGCCCAACAATACCGGCAAGACTACCTTGCTGTAGGCGCTGGCTACCTGGTCGTTGGCGCTGGAGCGGTGGCGCACCGCTAACGATTTCAATCCGCGCAAAGGCTACGTCAAAGTGCCGATGACACGCTCGATGTTTTCGGCGGTACCCTTGCGAAATTTTGAGTTGTTATGGAACGACCGCCAGTACGTTGGACGGATTGAGATTGGTGTTCGGCTGGACGACGGTCGGCACATCGTGATGGAGCTGGAGTCCGACAGCTCGGAACAAATTTACGTCAAACCCGGCAACGACGTTGATCCCGAGCACTTGCGCGCATTGCCTCCGCAGGTGGCTTACGTACCGCCCATGAAAGGTTTGTCGGTCGATGAACCGGTATACCAACGCGCCAAAATAGACCAGTTGTTGGGCTTGGGAAGACCTGGAGAGGTCATTCGTAATTTACTGGTTTTGACGCATCAGAACCCCGAAGCCTGGGCTCGTTTGACGGATGTCATTCGGCGGCTGTTTGATTTTGAACTTGCCCCCCCTGACGGTACGGGTGCAGATATCGTGGCTGAATACCAGCGCGTGGCCGAGCCCGGCAAAACCTCGCCACGATTGGATATTGGCAGCGCTGGAAGCGGTTTTCAGCAGGTGCTGTTGCTGATGACGTTTTTGCACGCCAAGCCTGGAGCAGTGCTTTTGCTGGACGAGCCTGATGCGCACTTGCATGTGATCCTGCAGGATGCGATTTACCACGAACTGCGCTCGGTTGCACAGCGCGATGGATCGCAGTTGATTGTTGCGACCCACTCTGAGGTCATCATCGACGCGGTGGAGCCGACACAGTTGTTCGTGATGTTGGATGAGCCACGGCAACTGGCAGACAACGAAGAAAAGCGTGTGTTGATCAGGTCGTTGAAAGTGCTGGACAACGCTGATCTCATGCGGGCGATGGTGGCCCCTGGGGTTTTGTATGTGGAAGGCCATACCGACCTGGCACTGTTGCGCGAGTGGGCGCGCATCCTGAAGCACAAGGTGGCTATGCAGTTGTTGGAGCCGCGCCTGTTTTGGCGGCCCACGGTAGGCATGGGCTTTCGCATCTCTTCTGAGGCCGCGCGCATGAACATGGGCCTGGTGTGGGCGACGATTGTGATTGCCGCGCTGGCCGGTACTTTGATTTACGCACTAATCGAGTGGACCGAGCGCGCGGTGACGTTTTGGCATCCGTCGAAGCGTTGATTCAGCGGGCTTGAGCTGCTAGCTCGCGGGTTTCATGAAGATAGTGGAACTGCAGGCTGACAAAGGCCTTGTGATTGCGCCAGTGCGCGAGGCGTTCGATTTGTCAGCCAGGGTGCGGGTGTTGCCGATCAATGATTTGTCGGCTGTTTGGAAGACGTTGGGGTAGTCGGCGCTGCGACAACACGAATTGGAATCTGAACTTCATTTCCAACTTGGGTAGCGGCGACTGAAAAAAAGCGTCGAAAAACTTTACATTTGCTTTCCATTTTTTGGGCACGAAGTTGGGGACATAGGCTAACTAGTTGTTTTATATAGTATTTTATTTTTGGGATGAAAAATGCCTGTTACGACACTGTTGCACTGTTGTAACTAACTCTTAGGAAGTATTATGAAATCAAGCCTCTTGAAGCGCATGCTGGGTTTTGCGGTGGTGTCGTACTGTATTGCGATCACTCCTGTGCAGGCGGCACCGATTTCGATTGATTTCGAGTTCAGTCCGATCACTGTGTCGTTCAATGGCGTGACGCAGTCCACGGGCAACATCTCGATGTCAATCGTGACCGACACGAACACTCCGAATATCGGCAGCGGCTTTTCCGACTTTAACAATTTCTACAGCGCGGATGTTTACTTCACCGCCCCGGCACTTGGCCTTAACAATACTCGCGTTAACATGACGACCGACCTCTACTTCGGCAGCAGCATCGTGGGTTTCCGCGTTACTGACTTCGGCACCATCTTCACTGCCTTCATTGGCCCGGTATTGAGTTTCGGCAGCGCCTTCGATCTTTCCACTTTAGTGGTTCCGCAAGGGCCGATCGCCTTGTCGGGCACTTTTTTCCGTACCACTCAGGCCATCACGTTCGAAAACGGCAGCTCGTTCGATTCCGGAGCCTTTGTGGCGCTCAGCGACAGGCAAAACACCGTCACCGTGGGTTTCGCTACGAACGACGTGCCCGAACCCGGGACGCTGATGCTGTTGGCTGTTGGCCTGTTGGCCGCTAGCTGCGCCGCACGTCGTAAATCGGCCTGACAACGGGTTCGGCCGAAAGTGTCAAAGGGGTCAGGTTCAACTGCACTACACCAGCGTGAGTCGGATTGTGAAGTTGAATGGAGGACTATGCAGCGGCAAGGGGCCGTGCTTCGTCG
>JANOMD010000432.1:0-2967 GCA_031420135.1 Rhodoferax sp.
CCACCTGCTGCGGCGCAAACCCGATTGACCGGGGCTGGCCAAGAGCGCGGCCCAAACCAGCATAATGCGGCGAAATGAAACTGTGCGCGGGCGGCAGTTTCACCGACCGGCGCGTTGCCTCTGTTTGAACAGGATCCCCCATGGCCAATAATGTGATTGCCGTCTATCCCGGCACTTTTGACCCCCTGACGCACGGGCATGAAGACCTGGTGCGCCGCGCTTTGCAACTGTTTGGCAAGGTAATCGTGGCGGTAGCGGCCGGGCACCACAAAAAGAGCGCGCTTTTCACCCTGCCGGAACGCCTGGAAATGGTGCGCGAGTTCGCCCGGGACAACCCACTGGTTGAGGTGGACAGCTACTCAGGCCTGCTGCGCGATTTTGTCGTGTCACGGGGCGCCAAAGCGGTGGTTCGGGGTTTGCGTACAGTGACCGATTTTGACTATGAATTTCAGCTCGCCGGCATGAACCGCACGCTGATGCCTGATGTGGAAACCGTCTTCCTCACGCCCAGCGACAAATACCAGTTCGTGTCCAGCACCTTCGTGCGGGAAATCGCCCTGCTCGGAGGCGAGGTCGAAAAGTTTGTGTCACCGTTGGTGTACGAGCGCCTGATGGCCAAGGCCAGGAGCCTGCCCAAGGAATGAGCCAGTGCGGTCATGCTCTGGACGTGAAAATTGAATGCTACATTTAATATAGCTACAAACCTATATAACACTAGAGCTAGAGACCAATTTAACCACTTTTCTCGCCAAAATCACCATTTTTGACGACGTTTTCGATAGTTTAATATCATGGGCGATATCAACTCTTTGAACCTGCCGTTGACTTCACCAGCCCGAAGCGGGTGTGCACATCGGTGACCAGCGGATTCAAATGGCCCGGCAGCGCACTCAACTGGTGCTGCCACATCACCGCATTGCATGCCAGGCCGGGGAGCAGGAGAAGTTGGGTCATGGGTCGGTTGGGATTGGCTGGACAGAGGTATATTGGGATCAAATGCCGGTTGATTGGCAATTGTCATTACTTTGGGAGATCAGCATGAAAATATTAGTGCCCGTCGATGGTTCTGCGGTTTCGCTGGATGCCGTGCGCTGTGTCATCAACCTGGCGCATGACGGCTTGCAGGTCAGCGTCGTGCTGGCCAACGTGCAGCAGCCCAGCACCCTGTACGAATTGATGGTGGTGACCGACCCGCAAGCGCTGGCCGAGGTCAGTGCCGCCGCCGGTGCCCACACGCTGGAGGCCGCAGAGGCGTTGCTGGGCGCAGCGCAAATCGCCGTCGAGTGTGAGGTGGCTTCGGGCGACCCGGCACACACGCTGATCGACATCCTGGAGCGCTTCGATTGCGACATGGTCGTCATGGGTGCCAGAGGAATGGGCAGCCTGCGCAGTGCGCTGCTGGGTTCGGTCTCGCATGAAGTCCTGCGGGCCGCAGGTGTGCCGGTGATGATCGTGAAAGCGGCTGCCGAACCAGATGCTGATATTGATGCTGATACTGATACCAATGCCGACGCTGATGCTACTGTTGATGTTGATCAGCGCAAGCTGGCCACTGAAACCGGCAGCCCGAGCGCCGCGTAAATCTTTGCGCCGTGGTGCCTGAGGCGGGTTGACTCTGGCTGGCCGCGCCGGTGTTGCTGCACGATCTGCTGCGCCGCGCCCCATTGGTGGGAGCGCATCAGAGAATCCAGGTAAATCTGCTCAAACCAGTCGCGCTGCGCGTGGCTGCCGCCAATGTCTGCCAAATGCGGCAAGGCCGCGCCAAGTGCCCGGGCGGCCTCACCATAGTCACCGTTGACATGCGCCAGTAGCCCACGGGCGGCCGGCAGGCAGACATCGGCCCAAACCGGGCTTGCTCTGGCCGCATCTGCAGCAAAGGCACAGAGGCTTCGCATCAGCGCATCGGCTTGCGGGCGACCGGCCCGCGCCAGGCCGTACAGGTAATGCAGATCAAGAAACGGCTGAACGTGGTCGTCAACCCGAACCAACAGGTAGTCGGCCACGTCCTGCCAGCGCTGGCCGACGTCCACGCCGCACAGCTCAAGCCGCGACAGCAAGGAGATGGCATTGACCTGGTCCTGCGAATAGTCCTTGGCAACGCCCCAAACGTGTTGGTCAAAGAGGCGCAACACCTCATCATGCTGGCCCAGCTCCAGGCCAAACAGTGCCTGGTGCCACCAATTGTGCGTGACCATGAAGGAGTTGAGGCCCGTCCAGCTGTCGCTGATGTCATTCATGAAGGCCTGGCCTTCGGTGAAGCGCCCGGTGGTCAGCATCACATGTGCCAGCGCATGGTGCGCCCAGGGTTCCTTGCGGCACATGGCAATCCCTTGGCGCGCGGCGGCTTCGGCCTGGTCCAGCAAATGGCACTGCTCCCACGCAAAAGCGGCCATGCCGTGCAGGTAGGGCACGTCACCCGCCACCGGCAGCGCCGCCAGCGCCAGGCGCAGCATGCCGGGCGAATCGCCCAAATTGAACAGATGGTATTGCCCCAGCTTGATCGACACCAGATCGCGCGGATACTCGCGGGCCTGCTCTTCATGCAACTGCGCAGCCTGCGGGATATCGCCATTGACCCAGGCTGCAATGCTGGCGACAAAGCGACGCTCACGAGCCGTCATATCGGTCGAAATTGCACTGGCCGCCAGTGCCCGGTCAAGGAAGGGCCGTGCATTGGCAGGTGCCTCGCGCGACTCGGCGAACATGTGCAGCGCAGCGCAACAGGCTTGCACCATGGCGCTGCCATCAGCGTCAGAAATTCGAAGCACATTCACGGCGCGCGCTTCACAGGCGATGAAACCTTCCACAAAGTCATTGACTGCGCCAAGACTGCCTGCGTCCTGCAGGGTGACTGGATTGCCAAGGCTATCGGTCAACATGCTGCGAGCCGCAGAAAGTCAGGTTCTCGCTGCAGGAACCGTGGGCCAGGGCCGCTGCCCGGCGCGCAGCAACTCAAACGCACGCGAC
>JANOMD010000433.1:0-2201 GCA_031420135.1 Rhodoferax sp.
TCGCGCGGGCCCGCTTCGAGCAGAACGATTTTGGCGCCGGTTTCCGACAGGCGTGCGGCAACCACGCAGCCGGCCGAACCGGCACCTACGACGATGTAATCAACTTCCATGTGGGTGTCCCTGGTTGGGTGTGTTGCTTGAAGGATGGGACAGATGGGAAATTCAGTATGGCTCAAAAATGACTGATTTCCGATTGCACCAGTTTATATGCGTCGTGCTGGAAGATAGCTCGGATGCCGTGCTTTAAAGTGTTTCCCGCTTCTGCTAGTGACCTGACACGTCACTGGAGCTGGGTCAACACTTCGTCAAGCGTGCCAACTTGTTGAACCGCCCACTGCGGACCCGCACGGTGGGTGGTGTGGTGGGCGCCGGATAGAAACCGTTGCCTACCCGATTGGACAAGCCCGGTTGTGAGACATCAACTCTTCTGGAAATATCTTTCTCGATCCCACCGCACGCGAACGGCTTCTGGGTTGGCCAGGTCGGCGGTGCCGATGATTCAGGGCGTCATTGCAACGCCCGTGCGCCAGGATGCGCACTTTTGCGGGTCTGCGCCAACAGCGCCAGCGCCCTGGAGGTATGTGCCCGGATTGACTTCAGGCTCGGGCATGGGTGACTCTGCAATGGATGGAAATATTCTTCGGCGCACGATCACCATGGGCGAGCCACAGCAAGTGCACAGCAGTTGCGGTCGTGGCGCGGACGGGAGGTGGGGCAGCAGGTTATTTGAACACCAGCACCTTCAGCCCGAGCTGCTGGACCGATGGTTGGGCGTATCACGTTGATCAAAAATTGCTATATAAATAGTAGCTAACTATCTATATAAAACGAGAGCTATAGGGCTAAATGATTGGTAATTTCGTCAAAAAGGCACTTTTAATGTCGAAAATTGAGAAAAATCATATCACTGGCGATATTATTTATTCAAACTCGTCTGTGCCCAGTGAGTGCCCAATGGGTGTTCGGCGAGTGTTCTGGTACGCTCGATTGGGGCGTGACCGGGTCAATACTGATACCACCTGAAATTTCGAAAACCATGATAAATATGACCGCAAAATTGACAGCGCGATCGACCACCAGGCATTTGAGGGTTGGCCCGTTGATGGCGCAAATTACTGCCAAGGCGATTCGTCCGGTCGCTGTTCTCGGTGAAAGGCGCGCGGCAAAATACCGGATCACTGCCTGAGCAAATCGTCCATTGACTCAGCAGGTTGCCGCAACTGGCGAAAAGGACTGCGGTCAGACAGCTCAGTCATGTAGCTTTCAATTCCGGTGCCCTCGCGTTCCAGGAACCGCTCAATCGCGTCGGAAAACGCGGGGTGCGCCAGCCAGTGTGCGCTGCTGGTTTTGACCGGCATCAAGGCTCGGGCCATTTTGTGCTCGCCCTGAGCGCCGCCTTCAAACCGCTGGTAGCGGTGTTCTATGCACCACTGCAGCGGTTGGTAATAGCAGGCCTCAAAGTGCAGGCAATCCACCCGTTTCAACGCGCCCCAGTAGCGGCCATAGGCAATTCGCTTGGCTGGCGGATCGGTCGGGCTATCGCCATTTGCGGTGATCGCGATCAGGCTGCTGGCGATGTCCTGGCCATTTTGCTGTGCCACGAACAGCAACCAGTTGTCTGGCATCGTGTCTGCCATGCGTTCAAAAAAATTCGGGCTCAGGTAGGGCGCGTTGCCGTGCTCAAGGTAGGTGCGCTCGTAGCAACGGTAGAAAAAAGCCCAGTCGCGTTGCTCAATGGACGTGCCACGCATTGATCGAAAACTGACCCCTGCATCGGCCACCTTGCGTCGCTCCTGACGTATCTTTTTGCGCTTCTCCTGACTCAACGACGCGAGAAAATCGTCGAAACTGCGAAACATGAGGTCCGGCACAGGGCAATTTTTCGACGACGCAGCGACATGCGTCGGGGCCAGATTGGTCCAGTGAAACTGAACGGTATTTCGCAGCATCATGCCGGCGCGCTGGGCGGCAACCACGTCGTCTTCATTGGCAAATAGGATATGCAAGGAGGAGAGCTTTTCCTGCCGACACCACGCAATCAGCCCCCGCGCCAACGCTTCCCGGTCCTGCGGCGACCTGGCCAGCAGCCTTGCCCCGGGTACGGGTGTGAAGGGTACGGCAACGACTGCTTTGGGGTAGTAGCTCAGGCCATGCTGCTGGTAGGCATTGGCCCAGGCCCAGTCAAATACATACTCACCGTA
>JANOMD010000434.1:0-27403 GCA_031420135.1 Rhodoferax sp.
GCAGTGCGGTTTTGCCGCGCTCCATATGGCGGGTGATGTTTTCCAGCACAACGATGGCGTCGTCCACCACAAAGCCGGTGGCCACGGTGAGCGCCATCAGCGATAGATTGTCAAGGCTGTAACCACACAGGTACATCACCACAAAGGTGCCGCACAAAGAGACCGGCACGGCCACTGCGGGAATCAGCGCGACCCGGAAATTGCGCAGAAAAATGACCACCACCAGGATCACCAGGCCGATCGAGATCGCCAGCGCGCGTTCCATTTCGCGCAAGGACGCCCGGATGGTCGGTGTGCGGTCCATCACCACATCCAGGTTGATGGACGGCGGGATCGTGGCACGCAAGTGCGGCAGCAGGGCGCGCACCTTGTCCACCGCTTCGATGATGTTGGCCCCCGGTGCCTTGTTCAAGATCAGCAAAATTGACGGTTTGCCATTGGCGACGCCATAGTTGCGCACATCCTGCACCGAGTCGACGACGTCGGCCACATCCTGCAGGCGCACCGCGTTGCCATTGCGGTAGCGCAGGATGATGGGCGCGTATTCAGCGGCTGTTGAGGCCTGGTCATTGGCACCAATTTGCCAACTGCGGGCGCCGTCTTCGACAAACCCCTTTGGCCGGTTGGCGTTGGAACTGGTGACGGCGATGCGCACCTCTTCCAGGGCAATGCCATTGGCAGCCAGCTTGTTCGGGTCCAGCTCGATCCGCACGGCAGGCAGCGCGCCGCCGCCGATGGTGACCTGTCCAATGCCGCTGACCTGCGCCAGACGTTGCGCCAGCACAGTGGATGCCGCGTCGTACATCTGGCCTCGCGTCAGTGAGTCAGACGTCAGCGCCAGGATCATCACCGGTGAATCCGCCGGGTTCACCTTGCGGTAAGTCGGGTTGCTGGGCATGCCGGTGGGCAACAGCGCACGGGCTGCGTTGATGGCGGCCTGCACGTCCCGCGCCGCACCATTGATGTCGCGGTTCAGGTCGAACTGCAAAGTCACGCGCGTGTTGCCAAGCGATGAGCTTGAGGTGATTTCGTTGACACCCGCGATGGCACCCAGCGTCCGCTCCAACGGTGTCGCAATGGTGGCGGCCATGGTTTCGGGACTCGCGCCGGGCAGGCTGGCACTGACCGAAATCGTCGGAAAGTCTACCTGTGGCAGCGGCGCGACCGGGAGGAGGAAAAAGCTGATGACACCGGCCAGGGCCACACCCAATGTAGCCAGCGTGGTGGCGACCGGGCGATGGATGAAGACGCTTGAGAAATTCATCCGCCACCCCCCACCGGCGAAGGCGAACCGGTCTTGCCCCAGCGCGCCGCCAGTGCGGCAAACCCGAGGTAGATGACGGGCGTGGTAAACAGCGTCAGCAACTGGCTCACGATCAAGCCGCCCACCATCACCACCCCCAACGGCTGGCGCAACTCGCTGCCCACGCCACCGCCCAGCATCAACGGCAAGGCACCTAAAAGAGCCGCCAGCGTGGTCATCAAAATCGGCCGGAACCGCAGCAGACAAGCCTGGTGAATGGCGTCACGCGGGCTCAAGCCCTGCTCGCGTTCGGCATCCAGCGCAAAGTCAATCATCATGATGGCGTTCTTCTTGACAATGCCAATCAGCAGGATGATGCCGATGATGGCAATCACGTCGAGTTCCAGCCTGAGCGCCAAGAGCGCCAGCAGCGCACCCAGCGCCGCCGAGGGCAAGGTCGACAAAATCGTCACCGGGTGAATGTAACTTTCATACAGCACCCCCAGCACGATGTACATGGTGACAATCGCGGCCAGTATCAACAGCAGGGTGTTGGAGAGCGATGCTTGAAACGCCAACGCTGCGCCCTGAAAACTGGTCTCGATGCTGGCGGGCATCCTCGAAGCAAGCTGCTCGGCCTTGATGGCTTCAACCGCTTCGCCCAGCGACACACCGGGCGCGGCATTGAATGAGATCGTGGCCGCCGGAAACTGGCCGACATGGTTGATCGACAGGGACGCAGGTTTTTCCACCACGCGTGCCACACTGTTGAGCGGGATCTGCCTGCCCGAGTTGGCCGGCACATACAAATTTGCCAGCGCTTGCGGACCCACCTTGTACTGTGGCGCCACTTCCAGCACCACGCGGTATTGGTTGGACTGCGTGAAGATGGTGGATATGAGCCGCTGGCCGAAGGCGTTGTACAGCGCGTTGTCGATGCCCGCCACGGTCACGCCAAGCCGGCCGGCTGCGGCACGGTCAATCTCTACGTAGGCTTGCAGGCCTTTGTCCTGCAGATCACTCGTCACATCGGCCAGTTGCGGCAGCTTGCGCAGGCGCTCGAGCAACTGCAGCGTTGACGTGTTCAATTCGTCAATATTCGGCGATGACAGCAAAAACTGGTACTGCGTTTTGGCGATGCGGTCTTCGATCGTCAAGTCCTGCACGGGTTGCAAAAACAGCTCCACGCCTGGCACAGACCGGGTCGCCTCGGTGATGCGGCGGATGACGTTGCTGATGTTTCGCGACGCCAGATCGCGCTCGCCCTTGGGTTTCAGGTTGATCAGGAAGCGCCCCGCGTTGAGCGTGGTGTTTGCGCCATCCACACCAATGAAACTTGACAGACTGGCAACGGCGGGGTCTTTCAGGATTTGTTCGGCCATCAACTGTTGGCGCTCGGCCATTGCGCCAAACGATGTCGCTTGCGATGCTTCGGTGATGCCCTGAATCACGCCCGTGTCCTGCAGCGGGAAGAAGCCTTTGGGCGCCACAAAATACAGCCAGGCCGTCAACGCCACCGTGACGGCAAATACCAACAGCGTGGCAATGCGCCGGTCCAGCACCCAGTCCAGCATCAGGCCGTAGCGGCGAATTGTGGTGTCAAAGAATTTGCCGGTCGCCCGGTACAGCCGACCGTGGCTCTCCTCGGGCGTGTGTTCAAGCAGGCGCGCGCACAACATCGGCGTGAGCGTGAGCGACACCACGGCGGAAATCAGGATGGCGACGGCCAGCGTAATCGCAAATTCATGGAACAGGCGCCCCACGACGTCGCCCATGAACAGCAGCGGAATCAGCACCGCAATCAGCGAGAGCGTCAAGGAAATGATGGTGAAGCCGATCTGCTTCGCGCCCTTCAACGCCGCTTGCATCGGCGGCTCGCCAGCCTCGACATGGCGCGCGATGTTTTCGATCATCACGATCGCATCGTCCACCTCAAAGCCGGTCGAAATGGTCAGCGCCATCAATGTCAGATTGTTGATGGAGAACCCCGCCAGGTACATGATGCCAAAGGTGCCGACCAGGGATATCGGCACGGCAAAACTCGGGATCAGGGTGGCCGAGGCGCTGCGCAAAAACACAAAGATCACGGCGACCACCAACGCGATGGCCAGCAGCAATTCAATCTGCACGTCGTTGACCGATGCGCGGATCGTGACGGTGCGGTCCGTCAGCACCTGCACGTCAATCGAGGCGGGCAGGGTGCTTTGCAATTGCGGCAGCAGCGCTTTGATACGGTCCACCGTTTCGATCACGTTGGCACCCGGCTGGCGCTGGATGTTCAATATCACGGCGGGCGTGGACTGGCGAGGGGCCGCCCCTGGACAGTCGCCCCCTTGGGCGGCAGGCGGCGAAGCCGCTTCGGCGGGGCATATGCTCGCCCAGGCCGCCAGGCGCGTGTTCTCGGCGTCGTCCACGATGTTGGCCACGTCACTCAATCGAACCGGCGAACCGTTCTTGTAGGTGACGATCAGATTCGCGTACTCGGCGGCAGTTTTTAACTGGTCATTCGCGTCGATGGTCGAGGCCCGCGCCGGGCCGTCAAAGCTGCCCTTGGCCTGGTTGACGTTGGCGGCATTGATGGTGCTGCGCACGTCCTCCATCGACAGGTTGACGCCTGCCAGCGCGGACGGGTTCACCTGAATGCGCACGGCGGGACGCCTGCCGCCTGCGATGGCGACCAGCCCAACGCCAGGCACCTGCGCGAGTTTGGGCACCAGGCGGTTCTCCACCAGATCATGAATGCGGATGACTTGCAACGTCGGTGAGGTGATCGCCAAAGTCAACACCGGCGCATCGGCCGGGTTGACCTTGCGGTAGGTCGGCGGCATGGGCAGGTCGGTTGGCAGCAAATTACTGCCTGCGTTGATGGCGGCCTGGACTTGCTGCTCGGCGACGTCCAGCGTCACGTCCAGCGAAAACCGCAGAGTAATGACCGAGGCGCCACCCGAGCTGGTGGACGACATTTGCGTGAGGCCCGGCATCTGGCCAAATTGGCGTTCCATCGGCGCGGTGACGGCGGAGGTCATGACATCCGGGCTGGCACCAGGGTAGAGCGTGGTGACTTGAATGGTGGGGTAGTCCACCTCGGGCAGGGCTGACAGCGGCAGAAGCCGGTATCCCAGCGCGCCCGCGATCAGAATGGCGACCATCAGCAGCGAGGTCGCCACCGGGCGCAGGATGAAGAGGCGGGAGATGTTCATGCGCAGGCGGCGAGCCGGGTCACTGGCTCTGCTGCTGCTGGCGTCGCTCACGCAGCTGCTGAAAGAAGGCGCGCCGCTCATCCTGCGTCATCTTGTTGACGCGCGCGGCTTCGTCGGGTGGCAGGCGGCTCATCATGGCGCGGGCTCGGTCTTGCGCTTCGGGGGGCAGGTTGTCGATCCAGCCAGCCCCAGACCCGCCCGAAGATGTTGCCGCCGGCGCGGCTGGTTTGCCACCGTCTGGGGTTGGCGGTGCGGCTTGCAGCGTCGGTTTTGGAGGCTCAGCAACGGCTCTGGAACCCGCCGCCTGGTTTGCCGAGGTTCTGTCGGCCCGCACTGAACTGGCCGGATTGGATTGGCCAGGGGAACTGGAGGGACCAGCTGGAGCGGCTGAATTGGCGGAATTGCTGGCATTGGCAAAGCGGCCGCTCGCGTCTGGCGCGCCGCCCGGTCGCACGCTGGGTGTGATCACTTCCACCTTGACCCCATCGCGCAGCCGGTCCGCGCCATCGGTCACGACCTTGTCACCAGCCGCCAGATCACCTTGCACGCTGACCCAATCCCCCTCGGTCGTGCCCACGCGAATACGGCGAATGGCCACGTTGCTGTCTGGCTTGACCAGGTAGACGAAGGTTCCCTGTGCGCCGCGCTGCACTGCGGTCGAAGGAATCGAAAGCGCGTCTTGCAGTGTGTTGACTTGCAGCTTGATGTTGACAAACTGGTTCGGGAACAGCGAGCCGTCTGCATTGGGAAACTCGGCCTTGACTTTGATGGTGCCGGTCACCGCATCAATCGCGTTATCGGTGGTGCTGACCTGGCCGGTGGCCAGCAGTATCTTGAATTCGCGATCCCAGGCTTCAGCGCCAAGCGGATCTTTCCCCTTGAGCTTGCGCGCAATCTGCGGCAGATTGGCCTCGGGCACGGCAAACACCACGCTGATGGGTTGCGTTTGCGTGATGGTCACAATGCCCAGCGTGTCACTGGCGCGCACCATGTTGCCCAGGTCCGCCTGTTTCAAACCCAGCCGACCAGAGATCGGGGCCGTGACCTTGGTGTAGGAGAGTTGGAGTTTCGCGTTGTCAACCTGCGCCTGCGTGGTTTGCACCGCAGCGGCCAGTTGCTGCGCCAGCGCGACCTGCGTATCGACCTGCTGGCGGGCGATGGAATCTTTGGCCAGCAAGTCCTTGTAGCGCTCCACATCGACTTGGGCGTTTTTCAGTGAAGCCTGGTCTTTGGCGAGCTGGCCTTGAACCTGCGCCAGGGCGATCTCATACGCGCGCGGGTCAATCTCGGCCAAAAGCGCCCCGGCCCGCACCAGTTGGCCTTCCTTAAAGCGGATGCTTTTCAGCTCGCCATCAACCCGAGCGCGCACCGTCGCCGTATTGAGTGCGCTGATGTTGCCAATCGCGTTGAGTACCACCCGCACATCCTGCTTGCGCGCAGCGGCCACGCTCACCGGCTGCACCCGGTTCGCGCCCGCAAAGCGCCGTGCATTGGCGCTGCCGGTGGGGCCCGCACCGCTGGCAGGGTTGGCCTGCGCAGAGGCACCGGACGCTGCACCTGAAGCGGCCACTACGGGTGAAGACAATGCGCCCGCGCCGGAAATCAGTCCGTCGGCTGCGCGCTGGCTCCACCACCAGCCACCCGCGCCCACGGCGGTGACCAGTGCCGCCAAAAGAAGGATCGAAGTGCGCGAGGCACCGGCTTGCGCAAGATTGCGACGCGTTGGGTCAAAGGACTTCTTCATGGGCTTGCATTTCAGGAGGACAGCCGCCATTCAGGAGGGGGGCGGCTGTGTAGCATTCAGACAATTTTGTCACGTCAGCGCGATCAGTCTCCCTGCATTGGACTGCCCATCGGGAAGGGCCGCATGGCTATTGTGTAAAGCGCAGGTAAAGGACATTCTGATATTGCGGGTGATATTAAATACATCAAAAAAGAGGAATTTGCGCATTATTTTGGCATATTAAATGATCAAATTGACCATTAGCTCTCGTAAAACATAGATAGTATGCTACGTTAATAATAGCATATTGATTCAACCCAAAGTCTGAAAACCTCCCGGCCAAACAGGCTCCTGCCGTTTTTTGCCAATGGAGGCTTTAGCTGTGCTGCTGGGCTACCCAGATGGCAGCGCTGCCTCAAACGGTCCAGAACATGGCCAGTACCGTTGTTGCCATTACTGCGGTTGCGATCCAGCCCAGCCAAAGCAGGCGCGGGCCCAACACGTGCTCGCCCATGACATCGCGCCGCGAGGCCAGCAGCATCATGACCGCCATGATCGGCACCGCAATCACTCCATTCAATACAGCAGCCCAGAATAATTCCTTGACCGGATCCATCGGCGTGAAACACAGGATGACACCGCCCACTGTGGCCGCTGCGATGACACCGTAGAAGCCGCGGCCTTCGTGCATCTCCAGACGCAGGCTCAAGCTGCCTTGCCACCCGGCCGCTTCAGCCACCGCATAGGCGGCAGAACCGGCCAGCACAGGAATCGCCAACAGCCCGGTACCAATGATGCCCAGGCTGAACAGGAAAAAGGTGAGGTCTCCTGCCAACGGGCGCAAGGCCTCGGCCGCCTGCGCCGACGTTTCGATTTGGGTAATGCCGGCCGCGTGCAGTGTGGCGGCAGTGCTCAGGATGATGAAGAAGGCGATCAGGTTGGAGAATGTCATGCCAACTATGGTATCGATCTTGATGCGCTTGAGGTGATGGCGCACGTCTTTGGCGGTGTGCGGGCCGCTGCCGCGGGTGTCCTCCATCTCCTGCGCGGCCTGCCAGAAAAACAGGTAGGGGCTGATGGTGGTGCCGAACACGGCCACCACCATCAGCAACATCTCATGGTTGGCCACCCAATGGGGGCGAAAAACTTCGTTGACTACTTGCCACCAGTCCAGCTGCAACGTAAACACGACACCGACATACGCCAACAGTGCCAGCGTGAGCCATTTCAGCCAGCGCACATAACTCTGGTAGGGCAGGAAGACCTGCATGCCCAGACACAACAAGCCGAAGGTGACGGCGTAGACATGGGCCGAGCCACCCAACAGCAGGCGCAAAGCCTCGGCCATGGCGGCAATGTCTGCCGCCACATTGAGGGTATTGGCTACCAGCAGCATGCCCACGACACCCAGCAAAACCCAGCGCGGAAAACTGGCCTTGATATTGGCGGCCAGCCCGCGCCGGGTTACGTAGCCAATGCGCGCGCTCACGGCCTGAATCGCCACCATCAGCGGCAGCGTGAACACCACCGTCCACAACATCGAGTAGCCAAACTGGGCACCGGCCTGCGAATAGGTGGCTATGCCGCTGGGGTCGTCGTCAGCCGCGCCCGTGATCAGGCCGGGGCCAAGCTGGCGTAGCGTTTTACGCACGTTGGATTTTTTGAATATCAAAATGCAGAGTCCTCAAATGAACAGGCACGGTGCCACACCGCATCAAAATTAATTCGGTTGAGTCCGAAGTCCGATGGCGACCCCTAAAACAGGCTCGCGGCGATGTTCACAGTGAACGCCAGAATTGCCGTGTTGAAGGCAAACGACAGAATCGACTGAACCAACACCAGCCTGCGCATGATCTGGGTCGTCACACTGACATCGGCGGTTTGCGAGGCCACCGCAACCGTGAACGAAAAGTACAGAAAGTCGCCATAGTCAGGTTTGAACTGGTCATCGCCACCGGGAAACTTCAAGCCGCTTCCATGTGCCGTGCGGAAAAATAGGCTGGCATAGCTGAGCGCGAAAACTGCGGGCAGCAGCAGCCAGGCGCCGACCACCGTCGTCAGCGCAAAAACGACGTGCGGCCAGGCACGCGCTGCACCTGCCACTCTTGCGGCGGAAAGTTCAATCACGATGCCGGCCATGCTGACCGCGGCCGCCAAAATTACGATCACCAGCACAGTGGCGGCGCTTTCCGCCTGTGCCACGGCAGTTCGGCGCAACAGCCGGTGATCGGAGCGCAGCATCATCAAACCGTCCAGAATCAGGTAAAGCCAAACTGTCACGTTCCAGCCGATCAGGCAGCGGGTCACCAGGTTGATCGAGCCGGGCAGCAGCCAGGCTACAGCCAGGCCGGTCAAACTTGAGATTAACAGGCGGGGGCGGGCGCGCACGTGGGAGGCAATGCGGCTCCAGGGTTTTTGAGTCATGGCGTCAAGGCCCGTATGGAGCGTCTATAGACTCCATCGCCGGTCCGGAAATTGGCTTTTCTGCCTCCTTTTCTGTCTCCCTCAGGTGACCACGTGCTCGGGTGCCACCTGCGCCATGTAAATGTCAACCGCGTCCAGGCGACCGTTGTCGGCAAACCAGGCTTCGGTTTTCAGGGCAGACACTTTCTCGGCAATGGCGGTCACAAAAAACTGGTTGATGGAAACCTGTTCCTCGTCGGCCACCTGGCGGGCGTAAGCCATGAGCGAGTCGGGGATGCGAAGTGCGTAGTTGGCCATGGTGAGGTTCTCCAGTCTGGATTTGAAATTGGGATGGATTGGGTGTGGGTTGGCGATCAGGCCAGTTGTTCGAGTTGCAGGCTGCCTTGCAGCGCCTGCAACGCCTGCCCGGGCGTGATCACGTGCACGCCCAGCCGCCCGGCCTGCGCCGCCATGCGCGCGGGGTCGCGCAGACTGACGATGAACTGCGCATCTGCCGCATGGGCCGTGGCCAGCAACAGGTCGTCCACCGGGTCGCGGCATTGAGGGCGCCACAGCGCACTCAATAGCACCGGTTGGCACAGGGCCGCCAGATTTCGGGCAAAGGCCCGCGTGGCAGCCGGGCCCTGGCCCGCAGCGCCTTTGGGCGAAGCGGCCATGATTGCGGATTCGCAATGCAGGAGCAAAGGCACGCTGGCCGGTGCTTCAAAAGTGTTTAAACGCAGAGCTCGCACCAGGGCGTGGGCCTGCGTATGCCCGTTGCCAGCGGCAATCAGGGTCGTGGCATCAAGTACGAGTTTCATGGACGGGTGCCGGTTCAAGAACGATGTTCATATCACCAATAATATGATTTGAAATGGATCATATCACCCATGATATTAGACACCAAGTTTTTTCGAAAAATGAACGTTTTGAACCAATTTCCTGATTAAAAGTGACTATAGCTCTCGTATTATATAAATAGTTTGCTATCTTATATGTATCAATTTGAGAGGAGATGGATGATGCTATGCAAGTTTTATGACAGTCGCGTGATAGTTTGGCTTGAGAAATAGCGATTTTTGTCACATCACTGTCACACAAACTCCCTATATTTCCGGCATCCGGTTGGAAAAACACTTCGTTTTTGTCGAGCCGACACTTTGATTGTTCACCTTGAAAGGTATCCCAATGAAAATACGTTTGAAATCCGCTTTGACGGGTGCGCTCGGCATGGCTGCCCTCTTTGGCGCGTCGCTTGCCAGCGCCCAGGAAATCACCGGCGCCGGTGCAACCTTCCCAGCGCCTATTTACGCCAAATGGGCAGCCGATTACAACAAGGCCACCGGGGTCAAAATCAACTACCAGTCGATCGGCTCTGGCGCCGGCATCAAGCAGATTGACTCCAAAACCGTTGACTTTGGCGCGTCCGACATGCCGCAGACCGACGAGGTGCTCAAGGCCAAAGGGCAAATGCAGTTCCCCGCCGTCATTGGCGGCACGGTGCCGGTGATCAACATCAAGGGCATTGCGCCGGGCCAGATGAAGCTGGACGGCCAGGTGCTGGGCGACATTTTTCTGGGCAAGATCACCAAGTGGGATGACGCTGCGATCAAGGCGCTGAACCCTGGCTTGGCGCTGCCTGATGCGGCCATCGCTGTGGTGCGTCGCGCCGATGGTTCTGGCACCACCTTCAACTTCACCAACTACCTGAGCCGCGTCCACCCTGAGTGGAAGGCAAAAGTGGGTGAGGGCACAGCTGTGAACTGGCCGGTGGGTGCTGGCGGCAAAGGCAACGAAGGCGTGGCAGCCTTTGTGAACCGTCTGCCCAATTCGATAGGCTACGTGGAGTATGCCTACGTCAAGCAAAACAAGATGACCTACGCGCTGATGAAGAACCGCGATGGCGTGTTTGTGGCACCCGATGACGAGACCTTCAAGGCCGCAGCGGCTGGCGCCGACTGGAACAAGACCTTCTACCAGCTCATCACCGACCAGCCCGGCAAAGACTCCTGGCCTATCAGCACCGCGACCTTCATCCTGATGCAGCTCAAGCAGGACAAGCCTGGCAACGCAACTGAAGTGTTCAAGTTCTTTAGCTGGGCCTACAAGAATGGCGGCAAGCTCGCTTCCGACCTGGACTATGTGCCGATGCCTGCCAACGTCATCGGCACCATAGAAAAATCGTGGAGTCAAGTGACCGATGCATCTGGCAAGCCGGTCGCCTTGAAGTAAGCATCGGGCAGTTCAAGAAAATTCGAACCAAAGGAGCAATCGCTTGTCATCTACACTTCCTGCGAGTCAGCTACCCCTGAATCAGGATGTCAAATCTTCTGGAAGTGTCATGACCCAACCGCCTGCGCAGAAAAAGGCCCGCTCCGGGCCGATGGCAGACCGCATTTTTGGCTGGCTGGCCAAGGGTGCGGCGCTGTTCACGCTGTGCATTCTGGCGGCCATTCTGGTGTCTCTCACCATCAGCGCCTGGCCCGCGATTGACAAGTTTGGCCTGGGCTTTTTGACCAGTACCACGTGGGACCCGGTCAAAAACGAGTATGGCGGCCTGGTGATGATTTATGGCACCTTGATGACCTCGTTCATTGCGTTGCTGATTGCGGTGCCGGTGAGTTTCGGGATCGCCCTGTTTTTGACCGAAATGTCGCCGACCTGGCTCAAGCAACCGCTGGGCACCGCCATCGAGTTGCTGGCTGCCGTGCCGTCGATTGTTTACGGCATGTGGGGTTTGCTGGTGTTCAGCCCGATTTTGTCGACTTACGTGCAGCAGCCCATGCAAGCCCTGTTCGGCGGTGTGCCCTACATCGGAGCCTTGTTTTCGGGGCCTCCGGTGGGCATAGGCATACTGTCGGCCGGCATTATTCTTGCAATCATGATCATTCCGTTCATTGCGGCGGTGATGCGGGATGTGTTCGATATCACGCCGACCTTGCTCAAAGAGTCCGCTTACGGGCTGGGGGCCACCACCTGGGAGGTGGTATCCAAGGTGGTTCTGCCCTACACCAAAGCCGGTGTGATTGGCGGCATCATGCTGGGCCTCGGGCGGGCCATTGGCGAGACCATGGCCGTCACTTTTGTGATCGGCAACTTCAATCAGCTTGATTCGCTGAGCCTGTTCCAGGCGGCCAACAGCATTACCTCCGCCCTGGCCAATGAATTTGCAGAGGCCGGTGAGGGCCTGCACCAGGGCGCGCTGATGTACCTTGGCCTGATCTTGTTTTTCATCACCTTTGTGGTGCTGAGCCTGTCAAAAATCCTGCTTGCACAGCTCTACAAGGGCGAGGGCAAAAAATCATGATCACCAGTGAGGTGCTGCTTGAATCGGCGGCGTTGAATGCCAGCCGCGAAGCCAAGTTTGCGCAACGGAAAATTGTCAACCGGATTGCCTTGACGCTGTCGCTGATGGCGATGGCCTTTGGCCTGTTCTGGCTGTTCTGGATTTTGTTTGAAACCGTGCGGCTGGGGCTGGGCGGCCTGAACTGGGCGACGCTGACCCAGATGACCCCACCGCCCAACGACGAAGGGGGCCTGGCCAATGCCATGTACGGCTCGTTCCTGATGGTGCTGCTGGCGACTTTTGTGGGCACGCCCATCGGTATCATGGCCGGCATTTACCTGGCCGAGTTTGACAGCAAAGGCTGGCTGGCCACGGTGACGCGGTTTGTCAATGACATCCTGCTGTCAGCGCCATCCATCGTGATTGGGCTGTTTGTCTATGCGGTGGTGGTGTCGCGTTTCAAGTCTTTCTCGGGCTGGGCGGGCATCATTGCGTTGGCATTGATTGTGATCCCGGTGGTCATCCGCACCACCGAGAACATGCTGCAGCTGATTCCGGCGGGCCTGCGGGAAGCTGCCTATGCGCTGGGCGCGCCGAAGTGGAAAGTCATTCTGAGCATCACGCTCAAGGCCGCCCGCGCGGGTGTGGTGACGGGCGTGCTGCTGGCCGTTGCCCGGATTGCCGGTGAGACCGCGCCATTGTTGTTCACCGCCTTGAGCAACCAGTTCTGGACATCAAGCTTGAGCGAGCCCATGGCCAGTTTGCCGGTGACCATCTTTAAATTTGCCATGAGCCCTTATGAAAACTGGCAGAAACTGGCCTGGGCTGGGGTGTTCCTCATCACCATGGCGGTGCTGGGGCTGAACATTCTGGCGCGCATCATCACCCGGGCCAGATAGGCCGGGTGCCCGAAGCCAGTGCTGTCTGCAAAACATTCGCCAATCACGTTTTATCCAAGGTCTAACAATGAACGCTGTAGTAGCGGTTAAGGAAAACGCAAAAATTTCGGTCAAGGACCTGAATTTTTATTACGGTAAATTCCATGCGCTCAAGAGCATCAATCTGGAAATCCCCGAGAAAAAGGTGACGGCATTCATCGGCCCGTCTGGCTGCGGCAAGTCCACCCTGCTGCGTGTTTTCAACCGCATGTTTGAACTCTACCCGGAGCAGCGTGCCGAGGGGCACATCATGCTGGACGGAGAGAACCTGCTCACGAGCAAAAAGGACGTCGCGCTATTGCGTGCGAAGGTCGGCATGGTGTTTCAGAAGCCCACTCCGTTTCCGATGTCAATTTTTGACAATATCGCGTTTGGCGTCAAACTGTTTGAAAATCTCAACGCGACCGACATGGAGGAGCGGGTGGAATGGGCGCTTCGCAAGGCAGCGCTCTGGGGCGAAGTGAAAGACAAGCTGGGCCAAAGCGGCTCCGGTCTGTCCGGCGGGCAGCAGCAGCGTCTTTGCATTGCCAGGGGAATAGCCATCAAGCCGGAAGTATTGCTGCTGGATGAACCTTGCTCCTCGCTGGACCCAATTTCGACCGGCAAAATTGAAGATCTGATTTCGGAGCTGAAGACGGATTACACCGTGGTGATCGTGACTCACAACATGCAGCAGGCGGCACGCTGTAGCGACTACACGGCCTACATGTACCTGGGAGATTTGATGGAGTTTGGCTCGACCGAGCAGATGTTTTTCAAACCCAAGCGCAAGGAAACTGAAGACTACATCACCGGGAGGTTTGGATGACCCTGCCGGTTTGTGAGCGACAGCCCAACGCAATAGGAGAGCAATTTGCCTGATAAACACCTTTCAACCCAATTCGACACGGAACTGACTGCGGTGTCTTCCAGGGTCATGGAGCTCGGTGGTTTGGTGGAGTCCCAGATTCGCCAGGCCATTTACGCTCTGTCGCAATTCAGCATGGAAGTGGCCAATCAAGTCACCGTCACCGAAGCTCGCGTGAACGCAATGGAAATCGAGATTGACCGTGAACTGTCCAGCATCATTGCGCGGCGCCAGCCCACCGCGCGCGACTTGCGGCTGCTGATTGCCATCTCCAAAACCACGGCCAACCTTGAGCGCGTGGGCGACGAGGCCGAAAAAATTGCGCGCATGGTGCGTTCCATCATCAACAGTGGGTCGCCCAGGTCTCTGCCTTCGCTGGAGTTGCGGGTCGCTGCTGATCTGGCGTCGGGCCTGTTGAACAAGGCACTCAATGCCTTTGCGCGTCTGGACACAGCGGCCGCCTTGGCAATCCTCAAGGAAGACGATTTGATTGACCAGGAGTTCAACGGCTTTGTGCGCAAGCTCGTCACTTACATGATGGAGGATCCCCGAATGATCTCTCCGAGCCTGGATTTGCTGTTCCTGGCCAAATCCATTGAGCGGATTGGTGATCACGCCAAGAACATTGCCGAGTTCATCATTTACGTCGTCAAGGGGGAAGATGTCCGCCATACGTCCATGGAACAGATTGAAGCGGTGGTGAGATGAAACATCAGCCCGGAGTCCTCATTGTTGAAGACGAGCCTGCCATTGCCGAGCTGATCGCGGTCAATCTGCGTCACAACGGCTTCACGCCGACCTGGGCCGTTGACAGTGTGAGTGCTCAGCGCGAGCTGGACGCAGTGCTTCCTGATGTGATCTTGCTGGACTGGATGCTGCCAGGCGAAAGCGGTTTGTCGCTGGCGCGGCGCTGGCGCGCGGATGCCCGCACCAAGGTTGTACCCATCATCATGCTGACAGCGCGCGGTGATGAGGCGGATCGCGTTGCGGGGCTTGACGCGGGTGCCGATGACTACATTGCCAAGCCATTTTCAACCAAGGAATTATTGGCCAGAATCAGGGCGGTACTGCGCCGACGGGCACCTGAGCAGGTCGGTGGCGTGGTGGCAATAGGTGGTTTGTCGCTTGATTCTTCCACTTACCGCGTGGTGTTCGATCACCAGAACCTCAAGCTGGGTCCCACGGAGTTCAAGCTGTTGCACTACCTGATGAACCATGCAGAGCGAGTTCACAGCCGATCCCAATTGCTGGACAAGGTTTGGGGTGACCATGTTTTTATTGAAGAGCGTACGGTGGACGTCCACGTCAAGCGTCTGCGCGAGTCGCTGGGCAGTGCGGGCGCGATGGTCGAGACCGTTCGCGGTGCTGGATACCGGGTGACTGCGCGCCCGACCATGCCATTGGCAAAGGCGTCTACGGTTCAAGTGCACGCTTGAAAGCAGGCCAATCTGGTTTGATCCGAACTGCAGCCCTGGTATTGCCAGGTTGGGCGCGCAGGGCGCGGCTATCATTGCCTTGACCTATGTTTTGGCGCTTCATTTCCTATTTGATGGTCCTTTGGGCCGGTGCCATGCTGGGCTGGCTTGCAGGCCGCGCAGTCGGTCTTGGAAATGTGTGGATTGGCGCACTCCTGGGGCTCGTGGCCGGGTCTATCGCGTGGATATTGGTCGATCTGATTCGCAGCGCAAAATTGCTTCGGTGGTTGCGCTCGGGCGGCCAGGCGGGATCTGGCGACGTCAGCCCAGGCGGGATTTGGGGTGAAGTCTTTGACCGTGCCCGGCGCCACCTGCGCGCCAAGGACCAGTTGACACGGGCCAGCGACGTCCGCCTGCAGGACTTTCTGGCGGCATTGCAGACGTCACCCGGCGGCATGGTGCTGCTGGATCGCGAGTCCCGCATCGAGTGGTTCAATCAGACGGCAACCATGCATTTTGGATTCGAGGCGCATCGGGACCTGTCGCAGCATATTGGCAATCTGGTGCGGGACCCCGCCCTTGCCGCTTATTTTGCGGGCCACGACTTCCGCCGCGACGTGGTGATTCCCGGGCGGGAAGACGCGCAATCACGCCCGGTCAAACTCGCGGTCCAACTGCACCCCTATGGTGATGGCCGCCTGCTTTTGCTATCGCGGGATATCACCGCGGTCGAGCAGGCCGAGGTCATGCGCCGGGATTTTGTCGCCAATGTGTCGCATGAAATCCGCACGCCGTTGACCGTTCTGTCCGGCTTTGTAGAAACCTTGCAGACCCTGACCTTGAACGACAGCGAACGCGTACGCTACCTTGATCTGATGGCGCAGCAGGCGCACCGAATGCAGACGCTGGTGAGCGATTTGCTGACGCTTTCCCGGTTGGAAGGAAGTCCGCCTGTGGGTGCCAATGATTGGGTGCCTGTACATCAACTCGTCAGACAGGCTGCACAGGAAGCCCGTGGCCTGGCGCTGGTTCTGGACCACGGGCATAAGGCCGTGCACGACATTCAGGTTGACATGGGTCCGGCTTGCGAAATCGCTGGTGACGCCAGCGAGTTGTCCAGCGCCATGACCAACTTGGCCTGCAATGCCGTTCGGCACACACCGGGCGGCAGCATACTGATTCAGTGGCGGCGACTCGGTGACGGTCGGGGTGAATTTTTGGTGCAGGACACCGGGGCTGGCATTGCTGCAGAACACATTCCGCGCCTGACAGAACGGTTTTATCGGGTAGATCGCAGCCGGTCGCGCGAAACCGGCGGCACCGGGCTGGGCCTGGCCATTGTCAAGCATGTGTCGCAACGGCATGGGGCTGAACTTCACATCAAAAGTACCCCCGGCAAGGGTTCGCGGTTTTCGATTGTGTTTTCCGGCAATCGGGTTCGATTCGCGCAGGAAAAGGACGAGGCTAACGCGCTCGAAGCTCTCGTTTCGCCACAGTGAAGAGAATCAGGCTGAGGATGGCTGCCGTAGCCCCCAAGGACGCCGTACTGGCAATCCAGAACGCCGCCGCTGCGCCCATCGCTGGCCAAGGCCCGAGCCCATGGTAGGCCAGCATGTAGCCGCCACCCAAACCGCCGCCCCACAGCAGCACCGTGTATACAAAAAGTGGCGCAATCGCGACTCTGAAGCTGCGCAAGACGAATATACACAGGACCTGCAGACCGTCAAAAAGGTGAAATACCACAACCCATGTCAACAGCGGCAGCGTCATTGCAATTACTTCAGGATTCAATGTGTAGATTGGTAAGACAATTTCCCTCGCGAAAAAGAGCGAGCCACTGAAGAACAAGGAGGTTGAAACAACCATCTTGAATGCAAGGCGAATTGCAGCTCGGGCTTTTTCGGAATTGCCAGCGCCTCGCCAGAAACTGACGCGGGAACTCGCTGCAATTGAAATTGACATGGGCACCATGAACAGCAACGCCGCCAGGTTGGCAACGATTTGATGGCTGCCCGACGCCACGGTTCCCAAGCGGGCAATGAACAAGGCCATCAGGGTGAACGAGGTCACTTCGACCATGATGCACAAACCGCCCGGCACACCCAGTCTTGCAAACTCGGCGATTTGCCGCCATTTCGGTACCTCCAGCGCATGCCAGATGGCGAAAGGCCGATAAAGTTCGCGGGTTCTCACCATCCACAGTGCCACCGCAAACATGCCGTAGTTGACCACCAAGGTCGCCCAGGCACAGCCTACCGCGCCTTGAGGCTGCAACCCAAGACCACCGAAGGTGAACCAAATTGAGAGTGGAACCTTCACGAACAGCGACCCGATTTGCAGCGTCGTCACCAACATCGGGCGCCCGAGGCTCTGGTTCAAGGTGCTGTACATCCGAAACAATAGCGCTGGCGGCAGGGCCAATGCCAGCACGGCCAGGTAACTCTCGATCTCGCCGCGTAAAGCCTCAGGCACTTCGGTCCAGCGCAGCACGGCGCCGGGAGATGCCAGCAGGCCAATTCCTATCACTATGGTGATTGCGCAGAGGTACAGTGCCTGGCGAAACGACTGGCCGACGCGAAGCGGCTTGCCCGCACCGTGCAGTTCGGCCCACACCGGCAGCAAGGCTTGAAGAACGCCCATCAACGCCACAAAGACGCTGACGTAGACGGCAGACCCCACCGAAAGCACGGCAAGCGATTGGTCTGAAAAACGACCGGCGACGATGGTGTCGGTAACACTGAACGCCATCACGGCCAATTGGCCCACCAATACCGTCGCTGCGTGGCGCGAAATGAAACGGATGTCTGACAATGTTGGCGGCAAAGTAAAAGTCCGGTGCTGACTCAGCGCACGGTCCTGGTCAGCCGGCGGTAAATCAGCACGTCGTCGTCGCGATCAGTCGGGCGGTAGCCAAAGTACTGCGGAGTCCACTGCGTCATATCAACCGCGCCAGCCAATGACCCAGTGGCGTCGCGGTCAACCAGCAGCCAGTCGCATTGGGCCGTGGCACCAGTGGTCCTGAGTTTCAAATTTGCGTGAAACTGGAATGCCGCAATCTGACCGCGATCGAGTGCGTGGATTTCGACGCATTCGGGGTCGCCCACAACGCGCTTGACGCTTTGCGCAAGCTCTGTATAGTTGCGCGCAAAATCCAGCAATGGCAGCCAGAGCGTCATCAGGAGAAGCCAGCACAAGGCGGCTCCGCTGGCCGGCAACACCAGGCTTTTCCAGATCGCGGCCTGGTGCCGGCCAACGCGCCACTTCACCAGCCAGCCCCAGGCGATGGTCGCCGCAATTGCTATCAAAAATGCTGTATAGGTAAAACTGTGCACAAAACCCGGCGCAAGCCGTGCCACATTGGCCGCAGGTTGGGGC
This sequence comes from Rhodoferax sp., assembly GCA_031420135.1. GTDB lineage: Bacteria > Pseudomonadota > Gammaproteobacteria > Burkholderiales > Burkholderiaceae_C > JANYCG01. The sequence goes on from JANOMD010000434.1 coordinate 18,431, forward strand.
GGAACTCCAGTTTGCATTGCAATCCAGACGACCCATATGATGGTCGCACAACCGGTGAAAAAAAGCAGGGTAAACCAGTCGACCAGCGCAGAGACGCTGCGGCTCAAAGTTGGCAAGGCGAAAGCCGCCAGCGCCGCGAGGGCGGGAAGTGCGAGAAGCAGTGCACGGTCACCCGCACCCGTCAGGACCGTGTTGCCCAACATCACGGCGATCCACCAGAGTGGCAGGGCGAGATGCCGGTGCACAATGCCGCGCTTGAGCTGGCCCAGTTGCAGCCGCCAGCGCCAGATAGTCCAGATTGCCAGTGGCCAGGCCGGCCAGGTAAACCAGAGCAACAGGCGACCCAGGTCGCGCCAGTCTGCCCAGGCTGCGCGCGGCGGATCAATCCGCCAATGCCACAAATCCAGAATCGACGCCAAGGCTGCGATGCCGACCGTGACCGATACGATCAACCCGGTCCATAGCATTCGCTTTGAGGAGTGATCCGGCCGATCTGGTGAATCAAGGTTGCCATCAAACAGATGCACTGCGGCCCCACCCAGTCCCAGCAAAACGGCCAGCGTTGGCGCGCCGGAAAGCCCCAATCCGGCCAGCCCGGCAAGGCCACATGCTACGGGTGCAACCACTCGGTAATGCAGCGCGGAAAACGCAAAGAAAGTCAACGCGGTGAAGCAGAGTTGCGCCACGGCTGGTGTCGTTTCGTGGGACAGCTGGGCCAGTCCCAAACTGGCTATGAAGGCAAGCAGCCCGCCGTCAGCGATTGCGCGAGCGTAGTCGGGTGCATTGGCTTCTCCTCCAAACGCAAACGCAACCGGTTGAGCCTGGGGGCTGCGTGCAAGGTAATAGGTGCCGTACCAAGTCGCAATCAGTGTCAAGGCAAGTAGCAAAATGAACGGAATCCGTGCGGCAAAGTCTGGCGCAATCCATTGCGGTGCGAGCAATACGGCCCAGGCACCCAGCCAATAGGGAAGCGGCCCGTCAACACCGGGTGGCAAGCCTGCCAAAAGAGGATTGAACCAGCTCGACTGTCCGCGCGCCAACTCGGCCATGTAGCCAAAGGCGGTCATGTCGGCGCTCTTCCAGGGCTCGCGCCCGACGAAGCCTGGCAGCACGTAGGCGATGCAAAATAGCCAAAGCGCAACCCGCGGAAGGCGCCGCACGGCGCCTTGGGCAACTATGGCGGGGCTGGGCTGATTCACGCGCTGGCCTGATCGGTGGTTTTAGTTTGTTGAAGCCGCAGTGACTTCGCGCGCCAGAAAAGCAAAAGGGCAGCGCGGTAAACCGGCTGCCCTTGGCGGCAAAGTTGCTGGTGCCAGGCCAGTTTACTTCGCAGCAGTCTTTCCGAAGCGATTGCGGAAGCGCTCCACGCGGCCACCCATGTTGTCCACGGATTTTTGTGTGCCGGTATAAAACGGGTGGGACTCGCTGGAGGTGTCCAATTTGTAGAGTGGCAGCTCACGGCCATCTTCCATCTTGATCATTTCTTTGGCGTTGGCGCAAGAACGCGTCACGAACTTGAAGTTGTTGGACAAGTCCATAAAACAGATTTCGCGATAATTGGGGTGAATGCCTTCTTTCATGGACTTTTCCTAAAGTTCAGTTGCGTCAGCCGCACCGGACGATTCCAGCGTACTTTTCGCGAATAGCCTTCTATTATAAACATTTTGAAGGGCAATTTCCCGACGGGCCGCCCCAAGGGAAATTAGCCCCTCGGGGGGCAGCGACAGTTTTACCCGCCCCTTCGCATTTGCTCAAAAAACTCCAGATTGGTCTTCGTCCCCTTCATCTGTTTCAACACCAGTTCCATCGCGTCAACTTCATCCATGTTGTACAGGAACTGGCGCAGGATGCGGGTCTTCTGCAATACCTCGGGCTGCAACAGCAACTCTTCGCGGCGCGTGCCGCTGCGATTCAACTGAATTGACGGGAATACACGCTTTTCATACAGGCGCCGGTCCAGGTGAATTTCAGAATTGCCGGTGCCCTTGAACTCTTCAAAGATCACCTCGTCCATGCGGCTGCCGGTATCAACCAGGGCCGTGGCGATGATGGTCAGCGAGCCGCCTTCCTCGACGTTGCGGGCCGCGCCCAAAAAGCGCTTGGGGCGTTGCAGCGCATTGGAATCCACACCGCCTGTCAACACCTTGCCGCTGGACGGCACGACGTTGTTGTAGGCGCGGGCCAGCCGTGTGATGGAGTCCAGCAGGATGACCACGTCTTTTTTCAGCTCGACCAGGCGCTTGGCGCGTTCGATCACCATTTCGGCGACGTGCACGTGACGCGCTGCGGGTTCGTCGAAGGTCGAGGCAATCACTTCGCCTTTCACGGTGCGCTGCATCTCGGTCACCTCTTCAGGGCGCTCGTCAATCAGGAGCACCATCAGGTAGCTGTCGGGGTAGTTGGCTGAAATGGCGTGCGCGATGTGCTGCATCATCACGGTTTTGCCGCTCTTGGGCTGCGCCACGATCAGGGCGCGCTGGCCCTTGCCAATCGGGGCGATGATGTCGATCACGCGGCCGGTGATGTTCTCGTCGCCCTTGATGTCCCGCTCGAGCTTCATCTGGACTTTGGGGAACAGCGGCGTCAGGTTCTCGAACATCACCTTGTGTTTGTTGCTCTCGGGTGAATCGCCATTGACCTTGTCCAGCTTGTTCAAGGCAAAGTAGCGCTCACCGTCTTTGGGCGTGCGAACTTCGCCCTCGATCATGTCGCCGGTGTGCAGGTTGAAGCGGCGCACCTGGCTGGGGCTGATGTAGATGTCGTCCGTGCTGGCGGTGTAACTGGTGTCAGGGCTGCTCAAAAAACCAAACCCATCGGGCAAAATTTCCAGCACGCCGTCGGCAATGATCTGCTCACCGGTTCGGGCGCGCTTTTTGATGATGCCAAACATCAACTCCTGCTTGCGCATGCGGCCGGTGTTTTCGATTTCAAGCTCTTCGGCCTGCTTCAGGACTTCCGACACGTGCAGTGCCTTGAGTTCGTTTAAATGCATGGAGGTGACCCCTTGGGGCTGTGGTTTGGGAGTTTCAGCGAGAAACTCGGTGAAAAAAATCGGCTGGAAAATCGCGGAAAAAAGGAAACAATTTGGGGGAGATTGGGTGAGGTGGGCGCTTGCCCCCATCTCACAGGTCTTGTCCTGGAACTCGAACCGGTTTTGGGTGAAACCGGCGAACTAAGTGGATTATGACAGGAAAAAACAGCCCTGAAGCGGTGCCAGGGCTGCGCAGGCATCAAACTGGCTCAGGCCAATTGCTGGTCAATAAACGCCGTCATTTGCGCTTTGCTCATGGCTCCAACCTTGGTGGCTGCCAGGACGCCGCCTTTGAACAGCATCAAAGTCGGGATGCCGCGAATCCCAAATTTGGCAGGAATGTCGCGATTTTCGTCCACATTCATCTTGGTGACCTGCAGTTTGCCGGCGTAGGTGGTGGACACCTCGTCCAGGATCGGCGCAATCATTTTGCACGGGCCACACCACTCGGCCCAGTAGTCCACCAGCACCGGTTGCGTGCTTTGCAGCACATCGGCTTCAAAAGAGGCATCCGTGACATGTTTGATGGATGCGACAGGGACTTGTTTGGTGAGATCGCTGGGTTTGGTGAGATCGCTGGCCATGTTGGTTTCCTTGTGTGAATTGAGGGGGTGCAGGTAAAGTGGGGAAATTGTGACAGAAACCAAGCCCCCGCGTGAAACTCATTGCCAGCCCCTGATGCTATGAACGAAATAGCAAAAAGCCATCATGCAACGATTGCCTGGCAGGCCGTCATGGACCGGATTCGGTCCGAGATGGCACGCCGTGAAGTTCACGCCGCACAAACCGTGGTGTTGGTGCCCTATGCTCAATTGATGCAACAAGCGCGTAACGCCTGGCACCTCGGCGCTGTCGACACTCATTTTGTACCGCGCTTTGAGACCACCCAGAACTGGACGTCGAGCTTCGGTGGCTTTGCGCCCGCCCTGGATGATCTTCGCCTTGATGCTGCCATTGACGTGCTGACGGCCGGCAGCCTGCTGGCCCGCGCCGGTCTGGCCTCACAGGAGCATCACAAGGCCGTATTGGCGCAACGGGTGATGGAGGCCGCCTGGAGTCTGGCCAAGGTGGCTGCTGCAATCCATCCAAATGAGCGAGCCGCCTGGGGACTGCGCTTGAGTGATGGAGTGGCCATCGGCATGGACGCGCCTTTACTGGCACTGGAGGCGGCAGTGGGGCAAATGGCGCTGGCTTGGGCGGCAAATTCAAGTTATGTCACGGATTCACTGTTTGGCGCACAACCCGGCCTCCTGGTGGTTTTGGAGGGTTTCCTGTCCGAACCCCTCGCCAATGCACTGCGGGCAGCCGTGGGTGATCGTGGCGTGGGCGTTGCGCTTTTTCAAGCGGGCGAATTGGCTGCTGATCACTCTCAAGGCACCATGGAAAAACCAGGTGGGGTGGCAATTCATGCCTTGCCGGATTCTGAAGACGAAGCGCAAGCGGCCGCAGCCTGTGTGCTCAGGCACCTTCGTGAAGGTCGAAGCCCTGTCGCGCTGGTGGCCAATGACCGCCTGCTCACGCGACGTGTGCGGGCAATGTTGGGCGAACGCGGCATCAAGGTGCGTGATGAGACCGGCTGGAAACTGTCCACCACGCGTGCTGCTGCAACGCTGATGAGCCTCCTGCGCGCCTGCCGTTGGGATGCCTCCACAGATGCGGTGCTGGACTGGCTCAAGAATGCGCCAGTTTTTGAACCAGGGTCGGTCGCCGAAGCCGAAGCCGCCTGGCGCCAGGCGGGTGTGCGCGAATGGCGTTCCGCGCCGGGTTGGCTACCGGTTGCAGCAATGGGCAGTATCGAACTTGTCGAGCGGGCCAATCAGGTGCGTGCAACGCTGGTGCAAAGCCGCAGTCTTTCTGATTGGCTGCATGATCTTCGTGCGGCGCTTGACGCGACCGGGCAGTGGTCGGCGCTGGCGTCTGACGCGGCCGGCATGGCGGTGCTGAAAACCCTGCGGCTAGCCGAAGACGCTGGAGCCGCCGAGATGTTTTCCAATTTTCCGCTGCGGTTGAGCGCCGTGGACTTCACGGCCTGGGTCAGCCAGACGCTCGAAGCTGAAAGCTTCAACCCAACCCATCCGGCCCTGGCGCAGGTGGTGATCCTGCCGCTGAGTCAATTGTTGGGGCGGGCCATGCCTGCCGTGGTGATGCCGGGATGTGACGAAGGCAGCTTGCCTGTTGCTGCCGAACCGCCCGGCCAGTGGACTGTGGCCCAGCGAAAGCTGTTAGGTTTGCCGTCCCGTGACGCCTTGGTTGAAGCAACCCGCCAGGCATGGCAGTACGCATTGAAGTCGCCAAAAATTGACCTGTTGTGGCGAACCAGTGAGGCGGGCGAACGCCTGATGCCCAGCCTGCTGGTGCAATTGCTGCAGTTGCAAGTCCGCCTTGACGAGGCTGCCGACCCAAGGGTCCTGCGCGAGCTGTCGGCACAGCCCGTGACGATGCCGAAGCCCCAGGCCGACGCTGTGCCTGTTGTGCGCTTGTCGTCCAGCGCGTATGAAGACCTGCGCCGTTGCCCATACCGCTTTTTCGCATTGCGCCAGCTCCAGCTTCAGGCGTCGGATGAGCTGGAGATTGACCCTGGAAAACGCGATTTTGGCAATTGGATGCATAGTCTTTTGAAGCTCTTTCACGAGGCTTTGAAGGAATCGCCATCGCCTGACCCGGCGGTTCGCGAAACCATGATCAATCGAGCGGCTGATCAGGCGTCGCGCGCCTTGGGACTGTCTGGCGCAGAATTTTTGCCGTTTGCCGCCAGTTGGCCGCGAGTGCGGTCGGGCTACCTGCGCTGGCTGGTTGAGCATGAGGCCCAGGGTGCCAGCTACAAGGATGGTGAAATCTGGAAAGAAGCCCGGTTTGGCGCCTTGACGCTGGTGGGAAAAATTGACCGCCTGGACCAGTTGCCCGATGGCACAGCATGGGTGATGGACTACAAGACTGAAGCCAGAACCGCAACCGCACAGCGCATCAAGCCAGATTCGCAAGACACCCAATTGGCGTTTTATGCAGCCTTGATGAGCGATGACACGCTGGACGCTGGCTATGTGAATTTGGGCGAGAAGGAGCCGACCAGAACCTACGGTCAGCCTGACATCGTGGCGCTTCGCGACCAGTTGATCGACGGCATTCTCGATGACGTGAGCCGCATCAATCAAGGGGCACGGCTGGCTGCGATGGGCGAAGGCAAGGCATGCGACTTCTGCGCTGCACGCGGCTTGTGCCGCAAAGACATGTGGACGCTGGCATGATCGCCCTGGCTGCGGCGGTTGCTTCGAATCCGCCGCAACCGGCGGCGTTCGAGCACAACGGGCAAGCTGTCACTTCGGAGCTGTTTTATGCGATTGCCTGCGATCCAGGGCGCAACGTTGCGGTCGAAGCTTGCGCCGGTGCGGGCAAGACCTGGATGCTGGTGTCGCGCATCGTGCGCGCGCTGCTGGCCGGCGTCGATGCGGCAAACGGTCAGCCCGGTGTGCAGCCGCATGAGATTCTGGCCATCACCTTTACCAAACGCGCCGCCAGTGAAATGCGTGAGCGACTGTACCAATGGTTGGGTGAGTTTGCCATTGCCGACACGGCCACCCTCGCCACAGAGCTGGCGCTTCGGGGCGTTTCAGGGCTGGATAACCCGCAGGTCTTGACCCGGCTGTCCAGCGCACTTTCACAGCTCTACCAAAGCATTTTGTTGACCGGGCGCCAGGTGCAGATTCGCACCTTTCACAGCTGGTTTGCAGCGCTGCTGCGCAGTGCTCCCCTGGCGATCCTGCAGCAACTGGAATTGCCATCGGCGTACGACCTGCTGGAAGACGACGCAACTGCCAAAGCTCAGGTTTGGCGGCGCTTTTATGCGGCTTTGGTCGACCAGCCTGCATGGCAAGCCGACTTCGCGGCGCTGGTGCTGGAGCATGGCCGGTTCCAGGCCGAGAAAGCCCTGCAGTCGGCACTGGACAAACGGGTCGAATTTGCGCTGGCCGATGCGACGGGCGTGGTTGACCGCTCGGTGCTTCACTTTACCCAGCAATTCGCGGACTTCCACGGACTTGCCTTGCCCGAAGACTTGATCATCCAGAGCCCTGAAAATCGGCTGCATCTGCAGAATGCCGCGGTTGCATTGGGCCGAGCCAACGCGCCGACTTTTTCGGCCAAAGGCGCAGAGTTGCAGGCCGCACTGTCTAACGGCGATATGCCGGGGGCATTTGCCGCGCTCTTGACTAAGGAAGGCGCGCCGCGCAAGTTCGGCGAAAAAATTGCAGGCATTGAGCGCGTGCGGGTGGCGCAGCAACTGGTGTTGCAGGTGCTGGCGGCACGCAATCAGCACGATGCCTGGCAACACCAGCAACGCTTGGCGCGGCTCAGCCGGGTATTGATAGAACAGTACGCCGCCTTGAAGCGTGAGCGTGGCTGGGTTGACATGAATGACGTCGAGCGGGCCGCCCGTGTCATGCTGGGCGATGCGGTGCTCTCGGGCTGGGTTCAGCAGCGCCTTGACGCCACCGTCAGGCACCTGCTCATCGACGAGTTTCAGGACACCAACCCATTGCAATGGCAGGCTTTGCTGTCATGGCTGGGAAGCTACGCCGGCAGTGGCGGCGGATCCGCACCCAGCGTTTTTCTGGTGGGCGACCCAAAGCAGAGCATCTACCGCTTTCGCCGCGCCGAACCGCAGGTTTTCAAGGCCGCCCAGGCGTTTGTACGCGAGGGCCTGGGCGGGGATTTGCTGAAATGCGACCACACACGACGCAACGCGGTGCAGGTAATCTCCACGGTCAACCGGGTAATGTTGGCTGTGCAAAATGCGCAGCTTTATCACGGCTTCAGGGCGCACACGACCAGCGAGACGGTGGATGGCAGCGTCTGCAAGTTGCCAGCCATTGCGCGCGATGCGGCCGATTCCGCCAGCCGACCGGCGCAAGACGGTGAGTGGCGCGATAGCCTGACCACGCCCCAAACCTTGCCCGAAGAAACCCTTCGCACGCTCGAAGCGCGCCAGGCCGCCGCCTGGATTGCGCTACAGATTGAGGGCGGGACGCTGCCGCAAAACATCATGGCGCTGTCGCGCAAGCGTGCCAGTCTGTCGCCGTTGCAGGACGAACTTCGCAGGCTGCACATTGCCGCGCAGATCGGCGAGAAAACCGAGCTGATTGACTGCTGCGAAGTTCAGGACATCGTGGCCCTGCTGGATGTGCTGGTGTCGCCGCAGCATGACCTTTCGCTGGCGCGCGTGCTCAAATCACCACTCTTCGGGCTGGCCGATACGGCGCTGGTGGAGCTCGCACTGTTGCAGAAAACAAGGCCGATCCCCTGGTTCCATCTGCTGCAGCAGTGGACGGTTCTGGACGGCAATCCCAACCCCATTGCGGCGACCCTGACCCGGTGGGGCGAGTGGGTGGCTCAGCTTCCCCCACACGACGCGTTGCAGGCCATTTACGACGATGGGGATGTGCTGGCGCGCTTTGCGGCGGCTGCACCCGCAGCCCAACGCAGCGCCGTTCTAACGAACCTGAACGCGCTCTTGGGTATTGCCCTGCAGCTTGACGGCGGTCGCTTCTTGACGCCGTACCGGTTCGTGCGGGCCCTCAAGAGCGGCGGGGTGCAGGCACCCGCTGCCGTGATTGAGACAGCGGTGCGGCTGTTGACGATCCACGGTGCCAAAGGTCTTGAGGCCGAGGTTGTCCTGCTGCTGGATACCGACAGCAAGCCGCGTAACCCGGACAGCATGGGCGTGCTGGTGGACTGGCCGGGCGAAAGCGCTGAACCGGTCAAGTTTGTTTTTTTGGCCAGCGAAAGCAACCCGCCCGCCTGTGTCGTGCCAACGCTTGCTGCCGAGGTTGAACAGCGCCAGCATGAGGAGCTCAATGCGCTGTATGTGGCCATGACCCGGGCCCGCCACACCTTGGCGATTTCAAGTATCGCGCCCGCGCAGCCAAATGCGGGCAGTTGGTGGGCGC
>JANOMD010000435.1:0-3640 GCA_031420135.1 Rhodoferax sp.
GCTCGGTGATTTTGAGCCTGCGTTTGAGCATGCTGAGCTGGAAGAGGCCAAAGAAATGGTATTAACCATTTAAAAGCACTCCATTTTTCATGGCAATCTCATCAATTGTCAGCGGGTGTTGAGAAACGCTGTTTTCTGGGCGTGACAGCGCGATTTGAATCTTTGGGTATCTGCGATTTTTATTAAAAGGCCCCTGCCAGGGCACCGCAGGCCCCCCCAGTAACCTTGAACCTCGTTTTGAGGACCGGCCAATCATTTTGGAATTCAATCTCACCGCGTAACGCCCTTGCGGCTGCGCTGTAATGTGCCTACCACCGAAGTAGGCGGGCACAGCGACGGTCCTCACTGGCAAGTTTGTTCCGATCGCTGCGCCCTACACCGTGTTAGTAACGAGTGCAGCGTGATTGTTGCACCCTTGGACGACTCACGTCCAGCACACCTTTGGTTTGTCAGAGGTGCCCATGCGCGTGCGTCCCGCCCGATTCTTCCTGTGCGCGTGTTGTTGCATGCAAGTTTTGGTTTGCAGTCACTGTGATCGTGGTCAGATTTACTGCATCGACCAGTGCGCCGCTGCTACCCGCCAGGCATTGCAGCGTGAGGCGGGTCGGCGCTATCAACAAAGTCGCGCCGGCCGCTTTAAACATGCCGCACGCATGCGCCGTTGGCGTGAGCGGCGCACTGCTCTGGCACAGAAAGTGACGCATCAGGGTTCCCAGGACGCCCCCTCGGATGCTGTACTGCCAGTCAATACAGCCACCCTCTGAATCGCAAGCACTGCACCATGCACCACTGCCTCACCACTGTCTGCCATCACGGCGGCGACCGCGACCACCCCATGGCGTTGTCACTGGTGCTGCACAAACTGCATGGCGCATGTTCGTTTGGGTTTTTTACGTCACAACCGCGAGCATCAACCCCACCATGGCCATAGCCCCTGAACTGCGCGCCCAGATCCTGCGCCTGTACCAAGCCGAGCTCTGGCGCATCGGCACCATCGCAACCCAACTGCACGTGCACCGCGACACCGTACGCGGGGTAATTGCAACGGCCAATGCCATGCGCCCTGAGCAGTCCCTGCGAGCCAGCCAGGCCGACCCCTATTTGCCTTTTATCCGCGAGACACTGGCCAAATTCCCCACACTCACGGCCAGCCGACTGCACGCCATGGTGCAGGGCCGTGGTTATGTTGGTGGCAGTGACTACTTTCGTCGCATCGTGGCGCGCCACCGCCCGCGCCCTGTAGCTGAGGCCTACCTGCGCCTTCGCACCTTGCCAGGGGAGCAAGCACAGGTCGACTGGGCCCATTTCGATCACATCGAGGTGGGCAAGGCGCGCCGACCCCTGATGGCCTTTGTGATGGTACTGGCGTACTCGCGGCGCATATTCCTGCACTTCACGCTGAACGCCCGCATGGACAGCTTCCTGCTCGGCCATGTCCTGGCGTTTGGGGCCTGGGGCGGCATACCCAGGGCCATCTTGAGCGATAACCTGAAGAGCGCGGTGTTGGAGCGTGTGGGTCCAGCCATACGATTCAACCCTGAGTACCTGGCATTTGCCGCGCATCACCGCTTCGTAGCTCGGCCCGTGGCCGTCGCACGCGGCAATGAGAAGGGTCGGGTCGAGCGATCCATTCGCTACATCCGGGACAACTTCTTCGCCGCACGCAGCTTCACCGATGTGGATGGCCTCAATGCGCAGGCCAAGCTTTGGTGCGATGGAGCAGCGGCAAACAGGCGTTGGCCTGAGGATGGCCAATTGACGGTGGGGCCCAAGCCTTCGAGCGGGAGAGGCCCAGCCTCATGGCCTTGCCCGAGCATGACTACCCGCTGGAAGAACGCGTGCAGGTGCAGGTTGGCAAGACCCCCTACGTGCGTTTCGATCTCAACGACTACTCCATCCCCCACACCCATGTGCGGCGCACCCTCACGGTGCTGGCCACGTCCAAGCGTGTACGCGTGCTCGATGCTCAGACGGTGCTGGCCGAGCACCTGCGCAGCTTTGACCGTGCGCAGCAAATTGAGGTGGCGGCCCACATTGATGCCTTGGTAGATCACAAGCGGGGCGCACGGCAACACCGCGCCACGGACCAACTGACCCAGGCCGTGCCGGGGATTGCGGAGTTGCTCAAACGCGCCGCCCAGCGCAATTACAACCTGGGCTCGATCACAGCTGCAATGTCGCAGTTGTTGGCGCGCTATGGCGCACAAGCCATGCAGGCGGCGGTAGCCGATGCGCTCGGCCGTGATGTGCCGCACCCCAATGCGGTGCGGCTGGCGCTGGAACGCGCGCGAGAGGCGCGCCATCAGAGTCCACCGGTTGTTCCTCAGTTGTCCGAGCGGGCGCGCGCGCTGGACGTGACGGTGCGCCCCCACAAATTGGACTTGTACGACCAACTGACCCCGACTAAACCCGATACCGATACCGATACCAACAACGAACCGGACAAGAACCATGAGGTAAGACCGCCAACGCCACGCAGACGGACCAACCTGCGGTTATCAATTTGGCGCACCTTCAGGAGCGGGCCAAAGCGCTGCGTTTGATGGGCCTGCCGTCCCACTGGGATGCTCTGCAAGGCGACCCAGCGCGCCTGGGCTGGACTGCGCAGTTGCTCGATTGGAAGGAGAACGAGCGCTCCCGGCGCTCCCTGGAGCGGCGCCTGCGCTCGGCCCACATTGGGCGCTTCAAGCCGCTGGCTGACTTTGATTGGGATTGGCCCACGCATTGCGACCGCGTCGCAGTGCAGGAGCTGATGACGCTGTCGTTCATGGCTGACGCCACCAACGTGGTGCTAGTCGGCCCCAATGGGGTGGGTAAGTCAATGCTGGCATGCAATCTGGGCTACCAGGCGCTGATCGAGGGTCGCACGGTGCTGTTTACCACAGCAGGTCAGTTGCTGGGGGACCTGGCAGCACTGGACAGTGACTCGGCACTGCGCAGGCGACTACGCCATTACGCAGCGCCGGACTTGCTGTTGATCGATGAGGTGGGCTATTTGTCATATTCAAACCGGCACGCCGATTTGCTGTTCGAGTTGATCAGCCGGCGTTACGAGAACAAGAGTACGGTGGTGACCACCAACAGAAGCTTCCAGGAATGGCACGAGGTATTCCCCAACGCGGCCTGCGTGGTGCCGTTGATCGATCGGCTGGTGCATCGCTGCGAGGCCGTACCCATCAAGGGTGAGTCCTACCGGCTCAAGGAGGCCAAGGAGCGCTCCGAAAAGAAGGCCGCATCGCGCGGTGCGCCTGCACGCAAGGTGAAGAAGTCATGACGCGCAAAAGGCTTGCGCTCCCCATCGTGGAGCATCACGTCAAACCCAAGAAGATCGACCTGCCCACGTACTGGTCGCCCCAGCAGGCCACAGCAGTCTTTAAGCTTCTGGACGAATTGCGTGATCGTGTTCTGGGGCACTACGCAGTTGAAATCCGCGAATTCAGTCGCGAGAATCGTGTCGACACCACGCCATTCATGCACACCGACACCAAGGACGGCGACGCCCCATTCTGAAGTCATTCGTTGACGGCCTCCGCGCCTTCCATCGGCCACGGCGCGGTCTCAAGCCCATATTTGTGCGGATGCTCAAACCCGCTAACATGGATGACCCGGCACTGGCCGATGCCATTCTGGATCGTGTCGT
>JANOMD010000436.1:0-4374 GCA_031420135.1 Rhodoferax sp.
GTCGGCGCGGCGCGAAGAGGCTGGCCCGGTCGTTCGACGAGCTGGACAGCAGGCAAAACTTCCGCGACTTCGTCAGCGAAATCTTCGGTGATGGCCTCGCGCGGCCCACGGATTCACCGAAGCAGCAACCCTCTACACCATAGCCGTGTTGCCGTGCCAGCGACGCGAAGTCTTGACGCATCAATAACCCGGAAATCCTATAAGTCGTGCCCGGTCGGCAAAGTGTAAAATTTTCCGACAGTCTGGCGTGCACAAGTCGCGGTCGAAAAAAAAGCGGGGAATAACCCCGCCTTTGATTCATATGAGGCCTTTTACTTGATGACCTTGTGTAGCTGGATGTTGCCGCCGGTCAGATAGCCTCGGACTGCGTACATCGCCTGCGCCTGCTCGCAGACATTTTCGTCCTTGCAGATGTAGAACTGGTAGACATCGGCCAACTCGTTGCAGGTAGCGTAGCTGGCTAACAGCGGGTCCGGGTCGCTCAGCGGACGGTTCAAGTCAGCCCCCAGGAAGGCGGCGGCCTTCCCTGCGGTGCCCCTCGCGAACTTGTTGCCAGGCTCCCCGGTGTCATCCATGTCGACGCGGAAATAGTACTTCCGCGTGTCCAGGTGATCCGGAAGCACGGTGCCCCCGCCACGCGCCGCCAGATACGCCTTGGCAATGTCACTCAGATTGCGGAACGAGCCCGTGCCCTCGAAGTCGATCTGCTTGAAGCCGGCGGTCGCCTCAGCCTGCCTGCACGCGCCCGGATCCTTGCAGGCGACTCCGGTAATGCGCGTCCTGTCCGGTGCGCTGCGGGTGCCGGCACGGAAGACGAAGTCACCGGCGGGCCCGCTGACCTGGTGGTGGGTGTGCTCGCCAAACGGCCCGCCGAATAGCGGGTTAGCCGTCGGCGCACCGACCTGTCCGCCGAAGGTGTAGCAGTTCTCCTGGCCGCCCTTTTCCTTCATGCATGCCTGGCCGAAGCTGTTCGGCGCGATGTTGCCGTTCCGGTCATTGCCACCATAGGTGACGCGGCAGGCGCCAGCCACCGTGACACCCGGTTCAAACGCAAGGTTGCCATCGGATTGGAGTTCGAAATTGCGTTCGCTGCCATCAGGCAAGCCGTTGACCGTGCCAAGGGTGCCCGTCGACACAACGACCGGCTGTATCGCCAGGCCATTGGCACCAGCGTCATTGCCAATGAACTGGCGCGACGGGTCGGCCTGGCGGAACGGCACGACGGTCGAGGTGTTGAACTGCGCCTTCAGGTTCGCTATCTGCGCCGGCGTGAAGCCGGGGAAGTAATCGGGGTCGGCGGACAGCACCTGGACCGCAATTTGCGTGCTTCCTGAGCCGCAGATCGTCTGCTGACCAGGCCAGTTATCAGCGTTGAACTGGTCGAGGTTCCCGCCAGTATTACAAGTGCCGACGGCAAAGTTGCCCGACGCGTCGTTGACCTTGCCAAACATGATTCGTTTCGACGTGTTGAACCCGGTGCCGGCAAGATTGCTGGATATTGGTGGCGCCGTCTTGACCCAGATTTCAAAGAAGTTCTGCGTCAACTCGCTCGGGTCGAACACAAACGCGGCTTGATCGCACGGGATACCAGTGCAACTGGTGACGGTTTCACCGAAACCGGCGACAAAGGTGAACTCGGTGCCGGGCGGCGCAATTGCAATGGGTAGCCCGTTGGAACCGAGCATGACCCCGAGCGAGGCTTGGGACAGGATCACCACCTTGGAACCGACAGCTAGCCCGGTTGCCGGATTTCCACGCAAGGCGAGAGAGCTGTTGGGAGCCCAGTCGAAGGTGGCGACGCTTACAGCGCCGATTGCGCCGGTGCCGTCCGGACTGAACTGGATCGGCGTCGTCTGCGCCTGCGCGAGTGCCGACACCCCCAAGGCGACGGCCAGCGCCGTTCCCCGCAATGTCTTGACAATTTTCATTTTAATTCTCCTGAAGGGTTGCGAATGGATGAGCTTGCGACCGGTGAACACGATAGCTTGAGCGACTCACCTTGTTCATCAGGTGCGCCCCAGGGGACATGCAAGAAATGCGCCATTTTAAAAACTCTATTGTTTTCAGGTGCTTGCGTTTTTCGACTTGTCAGGCTGTAAAAATTTCCGACACTCATCTCTGGCGATCAGGTTGGGCTACAGGCGTGGCCTAGCGGCCGGGCGGTGCCTGGAACATCTTCTTGACTTCCCGAATGACCATTCTGACGGGTGCGATGCCAGCGAACAGGCGCTGCTTGTACGTCCCCTTGTTGGTCGTCACAAACGGTGCGCCAGCTCCCAAGTGGCGTAGCGATTCAGTGACGACCTCCGAGGGCGGACGCCGTGCTTCACCGAGTGCGCTCTTGTAGGCCCCTCCTTTTGTGTCAATTTCGGTTGCCGTCGGGCCGGGCAGCAGCGTCTGGACCAGGATGCCCCTGGACTGCCACTCACCATACAGCGCGAGGCTGAAATTATGCAGACAGGCCTTGGCAGCGGAATACACCGCCTTATAGGGCACTGGTTGCAGCGCTGCGGGTGAGGACACATTGATGACCACGCTCCCTGGGAACGATTCGAGATCGGCGAGATACAGGTGGCACAGCCCAATCGGCGTTGCGGCAATCAGTTGCATCATGCTCTCATAGGTCTGCGCCGAAGTCTTTTCAAAGCTGCCCCACCGGTCAAAGGCTGCGTTGTTGATCAGCAACCTGACGCGTATCAATGCCTGCGTCGTCGCTGACTTGACAATTGACGCACTGTCGCGTTCGCTCAGGTCGATGGCCAGCACCAGGGTCCGGATGCCGTGCGCGCTGATGAGTGAGGCCGACAGAGCGTCGAGCAAGGGCTTGCGTCGCGCGACCATCACCAGATTGATGCCGCCAGCCGCCAGTTGGCGGCAGAACTCGGCGCCAATGCCAGACGAAGCGCCCGTGACAAGCGCCCAGTGCCCGCGAAAATCTTCCAGTTTCATGGCTTGCCCATCTTAAAGTTCGTTGATCTTGTGGCCCACAGGGCTTCGATATCATCGCACCAGGTGATCCGCCACCCGCAGTGCGTTGGCGGCGATCGTCAGGCTCGGGTTGGTGCCACCGCTCGACGGAAAGAACGAACTGTCGACGGCGTACAGGTTTTCCAGGTCGTGACAGCGGTTGTTCTGGTCGAGCACGCTGGTTTTCGGATCGTTGCCGAAGCGGCAGGTGCCACAGACATGGGCAATGCGCTGGTTGTTCTCGGCTTGTTTGATCAGGCGCCATCGAAGTGGCTTCAGCGCGGCCCGCATCAGGCTTCTGAATTGAGCAATGCGCGCCCGGTCCTGGTCGCGAAGCCGGTACGAAATGCGCACCGCTCCAGCCGCCCCACCGAGCGCTGGCAAGACCCGGTTGTCGAGGTACGGCAGGTCTTCCATGATGGTTGCGAGGGTGATTGAACGGTCAACCATACGCTGCAGGACAGGTGCAAGCAAGGGTCTGGTCAGCGCGACAGCACCCGCCAGCCAGGGCACAGGCCCGTCTTGCACGTCCTGTTTCAGCGAGCCGAACAGCATTTGGGCCGGCGGCAACCGGCCGAAGGACTGAACCGAGCCAAGCTTGACGCCATCGCGACAGTAAAAATCGTTGAACGCCAATTCCTTGAAGCGGTTATCGAAACCAGCATTGCGTTCAGCCTGCGTTGGCTGAACCATGTAGAGATCGATGCAGTGGCGCATCAGGTTGCGCCCAACCATTCCCGAACTGTTGGCCAGACCGTTTGGCCAGCAGGCCGAGTGGGAGCGCAGCAACAGGTTCGGCGTCTGCAGCGCGCCGGCCGCCAGCACGATCTGCTTGGCGCGCAGTGTGATGTCGCGGCCGCGCCAGTGGCAGGCGACACCGGTCGCGCGTGAGCGGTCTGCGTCAATCCGCACGACCCGGCAGTCGTCAAGCAAGACCGCGCCAAAATCCCGAACGGCCGGCGCCAGGCAGATTCGCCCACTGTCGTTCTTGCAATTCTTGCCGCAGAGGAAACCCTGGCAACACTGGCAGCCGGGCACGAATTCGCAAGCCAGCGGCAGTTGATAAGGATGCAAACCTTGGGCGGTGAAAAAATCGAACAGTCTGGCTGCCGTGGGTGTCAGCGGCGGTGGTGGCGACCGGTATCGGGGCTGATCCGTGCTGCGGTTCAACGGGTCGGCGCTGCCACGAACGCGATACAGCGTCTCAGCCGCGGCATAGTAGGTGCTCAAAGCGTCAAAGCGTATCGGCCAGGCATCCTCAAGCGAAGAACCCACAGCGTTTGGATGGTTTGATCGGGGTGCAAAGTCAGCGCAGGCAAAGCGTTCGAACGCCATGCCGTACAAGGCGCTCGATCCGCCGCTGCCCGAGCCGATAAAGGGTACAAAGCGCCGGGCGCGCGGGCCCGA
>JANOMD010000437.1:0-1592 GCA_031420135.1 Rhodoferax sp.
ACGTTTGGCGGCAGTCTGAAAGACATTGCCCCTACCGAACTGGCGTCTCAAGTAGTGCGCGAGTCTTTGAAGCGCGCCAATGTCAGCGGCGACGATGTCGGCCACGTGGTGTTTGGCCATGTCGTCAACACCGAACCCAAAGACATGTACCTCTCACGGGTCGCGGCCATCAACGGCGGTTGCGGGCAAGGCACACCGGCCTTCAACGTGAACCGGCTGTGCGGTTCGGGCTTGCAGGCCGTCCTCAACGCGAGCCAGAGCATCCTGCTGGGCGATGCCGACATCGCCATTGGTGGCGGCGCCGAGAACATGAGCCGCGCGCCTTACGCCTCGCTCAACACCCGCTTTGGCGCCCGCATGGGCGACACCAAAATGATCGACATGATGATGGGCGCTCTGCACGACCCGTTTCACGCCATTCACATGGGCGTGACGGCCGAAAACATCGCTGCCAAATGGGGCATCAGCCGCGACCAGCAAGACGCGTTGGCAGTAGAAAGCCACAACCGCGCCGAGCGCGCCACCGCTGCGGGCCACTTCAAAACGCAAATCATGCCGGTCATGCTCAAAAGCAAAAAGGGCGATGTGGCGTATCAACTGGATGAGCATTTCCGCCCCAATTGCACCCTGGCCGACCTGGCCAAACTCAAACCCGTGTTCGCCAAGGAAAACGGCACCGTGACTGCAGGCAACGCCTCGGGCATCAACGACGCGGCGGCTGCCGTGGTGCTGATGGAAGCGGGTGTTGCCAGGGCGCGCGGCCTCAAAGCCATGGCGCGGTTGGTGGCCTATGCGCACGCTGGCGTTGACCCAAAATACATGGGCATTGGCCCGGTGCCAGCCACCCAGGCGGCGTTGAAAAAAGCCGGTCTCACGGTGCAAGACCTGGACGTGATTGAAGCCAACGAAGCCTTCGCCGCGCAAGCCTGCGCCGTCACCAAAGACTTGGGCCTGGACCCGGCCAAAGTCAACCCCAACGGTTCGGGCATCTCGCTGGGCCACCCGATTGGTGCCACGGGCGCGCTGATCACCGTCAAAGCCCTGTACGAGCTGGAACGCATCCAGGGCCGGTATGCGCTGGTGACCATGTGCATTGGCGGTGGCCAGGGCATTGCGGCGATATTTGAGCGCATTTGATGGGTTTGCTCACGGGCATTCGGGTACTCGATTTTGGGCGTTTCATTGCCGGGCCTTATTGCGCCGCGCTCTTGGGCGACCTTGGCGCAGACGTGATCCGCATTGAGCGGGTGCAGGGCGGTGAAGACCGGTATGTGCCGCCTGTGGCCGACACCGGCGAAGGCGGCATGTTCCTGCAGATGAACCGCAACAAGCGCTGCCTGACGCTTGACTTGAGCAGCCCCCAGGGCCGCGACATCGTTCGCAACCTCGTACAGGGGGCCGACGTGGTGGTGGCCAATTTGCCACCTGCCACCTTAAAGCAGCTTGGGCTGGACTATGACACCGTGTCCGCGCTGAACCCACGCACGGTGATGGTGATGGTCACCGCTTTTGGCAGCGGCGGACCCTTGAGCGCGCACCCTGGTTTTGACGGCGTCGGCCAGGCCATGAGTGGTGCCATGTACCTGACCGGC
>JANOMD010000438.1:0-1551 GCA_031420135.1 Rhodoferax sp.
CGCTGGGCCGTCTTCAAATACGTGGCCAAGGTGGGCACCGCAGTCTGCGCAATGCACTTCAGTGCGCTTCATCCACAGCATGCCATCGACTTTGGTGCCAATCGCGTCAGCGCTGACAGGCTGAAAATAACTGGGCCAGCCGGTACCCGAGTCAAATTTTGAAGCCGAGTCAAACAGCGGTTTTGAGCAGCAAATGCACAGGTAAGTTCCCGCTGCCTTGGTTTCAGCGAGCTTGCCAGTGAACGCCCGCTCGGTGGATTCGTGCCGAGTCACATCAAACGCCATGGGTTCTGCGCCTTTGGCCTTGAGCAAGGCCTTCCACGCGTCGTCGGTTTTTTCAATTTTAAAGTTCATGGGGGGATTTTCTCAGGTTTCAAATACCTTAACCGGATGCTGCTGCCCTCGGCAGGAGCAACGCCAAATTATGACGAGCAACTGATCTCGATTCCAGCAGCCCAATCGGGCGGAAAACCGGCAAACGATTCAAAGTCGGGGTGTTCGTCAAAGGGTGTCTCCAGCAGCATCAATAAATTTTGAACGCCTGAAAAGTCCTTGCGTTTTGCCAATTGAATGGCTTCCTCGCCCAAATGGTTGCGCAAAACAAACTTTGGATTGGTTCTGAGCATCAATTCGGCGGCTGTTTGTCGCCCTGCGGCTGCAATTCGCGCTGAATATTGAACCATCCAGGCGTCGAAGCTCTCGCGGTCCAGGAATAGGTCGCGAACTGATTCAAGACCGTCACCGGCAATGTGGCGACTCAACCTGCGCCAGAAAATGGTGTAGTCCACACCGTCCTTGGCAAGCAGTTTGAGGGTCGATTCGATCAGCTCCCGGTCGCTAGGTTGGCCGTCACCAAGACCCAGTTTGGCGCGCATGCGGGTTTCAAACTGGTGTGGGAAAACCGTTTTGTAGGATTCAAGGGCTTCAATTGCCAACGCCTGTTCGCCAATCAAAGGCAGCAATGCCTGACCCAAGGCGTACAGGTTCCAGTAGGCAATATTGGGTTGCTTGTTGAAGGCATAGCGGCCACCGGTGTCGCTGTGGTTGCAGATGTGACCGGGCAGGTACGCATCCAAAAACTGGAACGGGCCATAGTCGATGGTCAGGCCCAAAATACTCATGTTGTCGGTGTTCATCACGCCATGGCAAAAACCAACTGCCTGCCATTGCGCCAAAGTCATGGCGGTGCGCTCGCTGACCTGTTCAAGCAGGGCCGCGTACGGGTTGCCGCCAAGCCTGTCACTTTCACGGCATTGTGGGTAGTAGCGGTGGATGACGTAATCGGCCAGGGTTTGGAGCTGTTCGTGCCGATCGCTATGTGCGAAGTGTTCAAAATGCCCAAAACGAACGAAGCTGGGCGCAACCCGGGTGACGACGGCGGCAGTTTCAATTTCTTCGCGGCGCACACGTGCGTCAGACCCCGTCACGCAAAGCGCGCGCGAGGTCGGGATGCCCAGACCATGCATCGCCTCGCTGCACAGAAATTCGCGGATACTGGAGCGCAGGACGGCTCGGCCATCACCCATGCGGGAGTAGGGCGTGCGCCCGGCC
>JANOMD010000439.1:0-4056 GCA_031420135.1 Rhodoferax sp.
TCCGCAAGCCGCATGAGCTGGACTACCTGAAGGAGCCGGACGTCTTTCACGACGTGTTTGGCCACGTCCCGATGCTGATGAACCCGGCCATTGCCGATTACATCCAGGCCTATGGTGTCGGCGGCTTGCGTGCCCAGAAGCTGGGTGTGCTGGACCGGCTGGCGCGCGTCTACTGGTACACGGTGGAGTTCGGGCTGGTGCAACAGAAAGACGGCTTGCGCATCTACGGCGCGGGCATCGCCTCATCGGCCTCCGAGAGCGTTTTTGCCCTGAATGATGCCTCGCCCAACCGGGTTCGCTTTAACCTGCAGCGTGTTATGCGGACGAACTACCGCATCGACGATTTTCAGGAAACCTATTTCGTCCTGAACGACCTTGACGAGCTGCTGGAATTGGCCAGCATTGACTTTCGCCCGCTGTACGACCAGGTCAAGGGCCAGCCAGATATTGCGCCCGGACAGATTGTTGGCGAAGACGTCATGTTGACGCGCGGCACAGGTCACTATCACAGGGACAAACGAAGTGCGGCCTAAAGCGGAACAGCGGTGGTTGACTTCACCCGGTCCATCACAAAACTGGTCTTGCAATCCTGCACGCTGGGGTGCTTGAGCAGAGTGTCCATGATGAAGTGGCTGTAATGCGCCATGTCGCGCACCAGGAGGCGCAGCAGGTAGTCCATTTCACCCGTCATCGCAGCGCATTCCACCACTTCGGGCCAGGCCTGCACGCTGGCGCGAAAAACATCCATGGGGTTGCGTTTGTGGTTCTCGGTGTGTTTTTCGAGTCGCACGTTGATATAGGCGGTCAGCCCAAGGCCCACCGCTTCGGGTTTGACCAGGGCGACGTAACGATCGATTACCTTGGCCTCCTCCAGGCGTTTGACCCGGCGCAGCACGGCGCTGGGCGACAGCCCGACCTGTTCGGAAATCTGGTCGTAAGTGGCACGACCGTCCACCTGAAGACAGCGCAGTATGTGCTTGTCGAGCTTGTCCAGTGGTTCCATGGTGGTCATCTCGCTGTTTTGATGTGGCAAATTCAACTATAGCGCCTGATATGCAGAAATACTGCGCGGTGCCTCTGAGATGATTGGGCGTAAGTTCATTCAAATAAGCAAGGGTAGTGATATGACCGCGACTGCAACTGACCTGTTTGACAACCCCATGGGCCTGATGGGTTTTGAATTCGTCGAATTCGCATCCCCCACGCCCGGCCTGCTGGAGCCGATCTTTGAGCGCATGGGTTTCACCCTGGTTGCGAAACACCGCTCCAAAGACGTGGTGCTGTACCGCCAGGGCGACATCAATTTCATCATCAACCGCGAGCCCAAAAGCGTGGCCGGCTACTTCGCCGCCGAACACGGCCCGTGCGCTTGCGGCATGGCGTTTCGAGTGAAAGACTCGCACCAGGCCTACGCCCGCGCGTTGGCATTGGGCGCACAGCCGATTGAAATCAAGACCGGACCGATGGAGCTCAACCTGCCCGCCATCAAAGGCATTGGCGGCGCGCCACTGTATTTGATTGACCGTTTTGAAGACGGCAAATCGATCTACGACATCGACTTCCTTTTTATCGATGGCGTGGATCGTCACCCTCCCGGCCACGGCCTCAAACTGATCGACCATTTGACCCACAACGTCTACCGGGGCCGGATGGCGTTTTGGGCGGACTATTACACCAGGCTCTTCAACTTCCGCGAGATTCGTTTCTTCGACATCAAAGGTGAATACACCGGCCTCACGTCCAAAGCGTTGACCGCGCCGGACGGCAAAATCCGCATCCCGCTGAATGAAGAGTCGCGCCAGGGCGGTGGGCAGATTGAAGAGTATTTGATGAAGTTCAACGGCGAGGGCATCCAGCACATTGCAATGATCTGTGATGACCTGCTGGCCACGGTGGACCGCCTGGCCCTGGCCGGTGTGCCGCTGATGACGGCACCCAGCGACAGTTACTACGAGTTGATTGAAGGCCGCCTGCCGGGGCACGGCCAGCCCGTATCAGAACTGCAAACGCGCGGCATTTTGATGGATGGCAGTACCGAAGGAGGCGTGCCCCGCTTGCTGCTGCAAATCTTCTCGCAGACCCAGCTTGGCCCGGTGTTTTTTGAGTTCATCCAGCGCAAGGGCGATGAAGGCTTTGGCGAAGGCAATTTCAAGGCGCTGTTTGAGTCGCTGGAGCGCGATCAAATTGCGCGTGGGGCGCTGGAAACCGCCTGACGTTCATGTTCGACCGCGCCCAGTCGCTCATGCAACACTACACTAGTTCAGCTTCTTGATCCCCGCGGAAAATAGCTGATTCTGATTTCTCAGGTAGGCCGCATATTCATCCGGCCCCAATACCTTCATCTGAGCCCCAAAGTTGTTGAGATTGGTCGCGATCTGCTCGTTGTATTTCTCTGCGACCTTCTTCACGGCTTCATACAACGCATTCACCACCTCCTTGGGCGTGCCCTTGGGTGCAGAGATGCCATACAGCAGCGGGCTGCCGACCTTGTAGCCCAATTCCTTCAAGGTCGGCACGTCCGGGTAGGCTTTCAGGCGGGTGTCTCCGAACACCGCCAGCAGCCTCAGCGTTCCTGCGCTGATGTGCGCCTGAGCCGGGCCGATCGCCGTCGAGGCCATGTCCACGTGGCCGCCGAGAAGGGCCGTGATCGAGGGGGCGCTGCCCTGGAAGGGGATATGGTTCCACTTGACGCCGGCTTCTTTGGTGAAGATCTCGCCTAGCAGGTGGGCGATGCCCATGGTTCCTGAGCTGCCGTAGGTCACCTTGTCCGGGTTTTTCTTCGAATGCTCGACGACATCCTTCATGTTTTTCCACGGCGAGGCGGACGCGACCACCAGCATCATGCCGCCTTCCGTCAGGGCCGCCACTGGCGTGAATGATTCCGGCGAATACTTGATGTCCTTGTTGGCCAGTGGCACGACCACGATGGACCCCGGCGAGCTGCCGACCAAAGTGTAGCCGTCCGCTTTGCTGGTGGCCACCTGGCCCGCGCCAACACCGCCGCCAGCACCCGGCTTGAAGTTCAGCACGACAGGCTGGCCGAGAAACTCGCCCATCTTGTCCGTGAACGGACGCAGCATGTTGTCGGTGTCGCCGGGGGCGAACGGAATCACCAACTGGATCGGCTTGTTCGGGAAGGGCTCAGTTGACTGCGCCTGGGTTGGTAGCGCGGTCAGGGTGGCAGTAACAATGGCTGCCACTGCAAGAGCCGAAAAAAGATGATTGATTCGCATGGGGTCTCCTTATTGGTCGTGATCGATCTGCATCGCTTCCAGAAAGCGCGAGACCAGGTTGTAGGCGCCGATGGTGGCCGTCAGTTCGACCATTTCGCGTTCATTGAAGTGAATCTTCACGGCGTCGAACACGGCCTGGGGCACGTGGATGTCGCGGGTCATGGATTCGCAGTACGCCAGAGCGCTCTGCTCGACGGGGTCGAACAGGCTCCCGTCGCCCGCAGCCAGCGAGGCGATCTGCTGCTGGGTGATACCTTCGGCCAGCGCGAAGGGGGTATGCGCCCGAAACTCGTAGTCCGCGCCGTTCAAGACGGCGATGCGCATGATGACCAGCTCCCGTATCCGGGCGCTGAGGCTGCACTTCTGACGGATGGCCGTGAGGAAAGCGAGCCAACCCTCGGCGACGGGCGGGCTGTGCAGTAGCATGCCGTAAAGGTTGAACACTTTGCCGCGCTCGCCCTTGATTCTTTCGACCAGGGGCGCGATGGCGGGGTTGCTCGCGTCGGCGTAGGGGATTCGTGCCATGGATGTCCTTGCGGTTGGTGTTCAGTCGCAACGGGCGCTCATGCCGCCATCGACGATGATTTCGGTCCCGGTGACAAAGCGCGCTTCGTCCGATGCCAGGTACAGCGCTGCATTGGCCGTGTCGCGGCCATCGCCCATGAAGGGCAGCGGAATGCGCGCCTGGCGGCGCTTGAGCAGCGTCTCGATGTCGCCGCCGCTCTGGTCCTTGGCCAGCACCTTGTCGACCAGAGGCGTATGCAGCTGTCCCGGCAGCACCGAGTTGATGCGGATGCCCTTGCTGGCGTACTCGACGCCGACG
>JANOMD010000440.1:0-25375 GCA_031420135.1 Rhodoferax sp.
GCACTGACGCTGCGAAGCAAAGGATCCGCAGCGCTGGCGTCAGACAGCTGGCTGCGCATTGGCACGATCTACCTGACGGAAATGAACGATGAAGCGCAGGCATTGCACGCGTTTCGGACAGGCGTTGCCGCTGCGCCGGAACTCTACCGCCCCCGGGTGCGGGAACAGGTGCCAGCCGCTGTTCGCCAAAAACTCTGAATTCGGCACGCCATTAGGTCCATCAGATATCGGTCAGCAATTCGTAGGGAAGCGGCTGCAAGACCAGCGGCGCACCGCCGACCGCCCGCAGTGTCAAGCCACCCGCCGCCGCGGCCACCACCTGCATCGACACAATGGCGTCAAAGCCGCCAAATGGGGACGCGGCCGCCTGCGCGATCATGCCGCAGGCCTGCGCGGCATCATTGGCGCCAAACACATCGTCACCCGGAGCCATTGGCGCGTTGCCATGAACCAGATAGGCGCGGCGCTTCAACGTGCCCCGGAACTGGCTTCGCGCGACGACTTCCTGACCGGGATAGCATCCTTTTTTGAAGTTGACACCACCCACAGACTCAAAGTTGAGCATCTGCGGCACAAAGGCATCAACAGTTTTGGCGTTGATGGTCGCGACGCCACTTTGGACATCGCCCCAGCGCCAATGTTCTTCTGCAAGGCTTTCACCCGCAGGCGCAGGCCCATTGTTTGCAGCCATCCAGAGCGCCCGAGGCACTGACGCGGCTGGATACAAGGAAACGGCTGTGGCCGGTCCAATCTGATGGCATTGCCACGGTATGTCGGCGCTGAATCCGGCCGTTTGAACCGCACTGCCTGCAAGCCCAAACAATGAAAAATCAGCGCTGGCATCCGTTAATCTGGCCTTGGCGCGCATGACAAACATGGAAAGGCGCTTCAAGGAAGCTGGCAAAATCTCCCTATTGCAAATCAACAAAATCTCATTTTCCGAGCCTTTGAAGCCGATGAAACTTGCCTGCATTCGGCCCTTGGCGGAACAAAATGCAGCCAGACGTGCCTCATTCTGTTTGAGCAGGTCAAAATCCTGCGTCAACTGACCTTGCAGGAAACTGGCAGCGTCGGTTCCCAGAACCCGGATCACGCCCAAATCAGTCAACTTTGCGACGCCATCCAGCAGGTTTTGAGGTGTTACATCGGAGTTCATGCGGTGAATTATCATCAATGATTCAAATGGGAAGGCCAGTAGGGTTGTGCGTCGATTTTTTCTGATTGTCCTGATTGTGATATTGGCGCTCGGGCTGGTGGGTGGCGTCGCGTTCTGGTGGGTGAACAAGCCACTGATGCAAGGCGCGCAAATTGTTGACTTTACGGTCGAGGTCGGTAGTCCGGCCCGCGCGGTGGCGCAATCGGTGGCCGATTCCGGCGTCAAGGTCGACCCAATGCTGCTTTATTGGTGGTTTCGGCTATCCGGCCAGTCGCGCGGCATCAAGGCAGGCAGTTACGAACTCGAGCCCGGACAAACACCCGGCACTATCCTGCAAAAGCTGGTTCGTGGTGAAGAATCGCTGCAAAGCGTGACCTTGCCCGAGGGCCTGACTTTTGTCCAGTTCCGCCAGTTGCTGGCCCAAGAGGTGCTTTTAAAGCAGGAAAGCCGCGACCTCGGGGCTGACCTCGTCATGCAAAAGCTTGGGAAACCCGGCATCAGCCCGGAAGGCCGTTTTTTTCCGGATACCTACTCCTTCGCCAAAGGCACAAGCGACTTGGCCGTGCTGAAACAGGCACTTCGGGCGATGGACAAACACCTTGAAACAGCCTGGAGCACACGCCAGCCGGATACGCCACTTAAATCACCGGAGCAGGTTTTGATCCTGGCGAGCATTATCGAAAAGGAAACCGGTCGTGGCAGTGACCGCAGCCTGATTTCAGGGGTTTTTACCAACCGACTGAAAATTGGAATGATGTTGCAGACCGACCCGACGGTCATTTACGGCATGGGTGAAAAGTTCGATGGCAACCTGCGAAAGCGCGATTTGCAGACCGACACGCCGTGGAACACCTATACGCGCCCAGGCCTGCCGCCGACGCCCATCGCCATGCCGGGCAAGGCAGCATTGATCGCAGCAGTGCAACCCGCCCAGACCAAAGCGCTCTATTTTGTCGCGCGTGGTGATGGCACCAGCCAGTTCAGCGCCACGCTGGATGAACACAACCGTGCGGTCAACAAGTACCAGCGTGGCAAACCAGCCGCCGATCGCGAGCGCCAATAGCGCAATAACACCATGAGCGGCATATTCATCAGTTTTGAAGGTATCGACGGGGCTGGCAAATCGACACACATTGAAGGCTTGGCCAAGTCATTTCAGGCGCAGGGCAGGGTGGTGACCCAGACCCGAGAACCAGGCGGCACGCCGCTTGCAGAAAAACTTCGCGCGATAGTGCTCAATGACGCGATGGATCCCATGACCGAGGCATTGCTGGTTTTCGCCGCACGGCGCGACCATTTGAAGAACCTGATTGAACCAGCACTAGCCCGTGGCGAAGTCGTGTTGTGCGACCGCTTCACGGATGCCACGTTTGCCTACCAGGGCAGCGGGCGCGGTTTTGACCTTGAAATTCTGGGTGTGCTGGAGAACTGGGTTCAGCAGCAGGAACCTCTGGATGCAGATGTGTCCCAGTCATCAATCAGGCAGCCAGACATGACAATCTGGTTTGACCTGGCACCCGAAGTCGCCGCAGCGCGCTTGGCGGGTGCCCGGGTTGCGGACCGTTTTGAAGCCCAGCCGTTGGCATTTTTCCAGAAAGTCGCTTCGGGTTATGCGCAACGTGCTGCACTTTTTCCGCAGCGATTCGTGCGCATTGATGCAAGCCAGGCGAAACACAAAGTTTGGCAACAACTAACCCTGGCCATGGTTCGGCGCGGCTGGTTGGCAATCATGGTGGCGGCCAATGGAGGTCCTGCATGACCTTGGATGCCAGCCTTGCCTCCCCTGTGGCAAAACCCCCATTGCCGAGCTGGATTGCCGACCAGCTCGCCGTGCTTTTGAAACAGCGGGGCCATGCCTGGTTGCTGGCCGGGCCATCCGGCTTGGGGCAGTACCGGCTGGCGTTCGAGATGGCCAGAGCCTGGTTGTGCGAACGACCATCGGGGCAGGGCGCCTGCGGCGAATGTGAAAGTTGCCACGCGATTGACGTCAGAACCCATGCCGACCTGTGCGTGCTGATGCCCGAGACCGTGATGCTGGACCTGGACTGGCCCTTGAACGAAAAGGCGCAAAGCGACATTGACGACAAAAAGCGAAAAGCCAGCAGGGAAATTCGGGTTGACGCGATGCGTGACGCCATCGAGTTTTCGCAGCGCACCAGTGGACGCGGACGCGGCAAAGTCGTGCTGGTGTTTCCGGCAGAGCGCATGAATGCCGTGACTGCCAACGCCCTTTTGAAAACATTGGAGGAACCCCCGGGAGACGTAAAATTTGTACTGGCAAGTGAATCAGCCCATCAACTTCTGCCCACCATTCGCAGTCGCTGCCTCGGCCATTCGATGCAATGGCCAGCGGTCGAAACGTCGCTGGCGTGGCTTGTGTCGCAGGGCGTCGCCAGGCAGAACGCCCAAATTTTGCTTCGCGCCATGGGCTCCCGCCCAGACGACGCCATGCAATTCATCGCGTCCGGCCGCGATCCAGCCAGTTGGGCGCTGCTACCTAAGGCGATGCAGCGCGGCGACGCCGGATTGCTGAAAGACTGGAGTCCGGTACAGGCCATTGACGCCTTGCACAAGCTGTGTCACGACTTGATGGCCGTCAAGGCGGGCGCCGCGCCGCGTTTTTTTGACGCGATACAGCTACCGCACCCGCCGCCGGTTGCCGGGTTGTCCAGCCAGGCGGGAACCCCGGCTCTGGGAAGCTCCTCGGCTTCATCCTTGGCTTCACTCAGTGACTGGTCCAGGAACTTGGCCCGAGCGACCCGCTTCATGGAACACCCCTACAACGCGGGTTTGATGATAGAGGCGCTTGTAAACGAAGCCAAAAACACCCTAAACTCGCGGTATTGAAGCCCGGCATATGACCACCTCCACCACACCGCGTCCCAGCGTCATTCAGCTCGCCATCAAGGAAAAAGCCGCGCTTTACGCCGCTTACATTCCCCTGTTCAATGAAGGTGGCATCTTCATTCCGACATCACGCGAGTACAAGCTCGGGGACGACGTTTACGTTCTGCTCTCGCTGCCAGACGATTCCCAGCGCTATCCGGTTGCCGGCAAAGTGGCTTGGGTAACGCCAGCCAAGGCATCTGCAAACCGCACGCAAGGCGTAGGCATACTTTTTCCGAAAGACGAAAAATCTCGGGCCCTGAAACTCAAGATTGAAGAGCTGCTTAGCAACCACTTCACAGGCGACCGCCCGACCCAGACTATTTGACCGCAAGCTGTTGAGTTCCAACTTGTCGCGCTGCCAGCAGATGGAGCGGCTGGCCAGACTGATTGAATTTGCATCCCTCCATGTTCACCGACTCCCACTGCCACCTTACTTTTCCCGAGCTTAAATGCCAGCTTTCCCAAATCCGGGATGCCATGACCCTGGCGCAGGTTGACCGGGCGCTTTGCATATGCACCACCCTGGAGGAGTTCGACGAAGTTCACGGCCTGGCAACGCGCTATGACAATTTTTGGGCGACGGTTGGCGTCCACCCCGACAACGAAGGGGTGACCGAACCCACTCTGGACGATTTGCTGCAACGCGGGAAGTTGCCACGGGTGGTGGGCATTGGAGAAACCGGGCTGGACTATTTCCGGCCAGGTGAGCGGACCTGGGCTGACATGCAATGGCAACGCAAGCGGTTCACGACCCACATCCATGCCGCCCGTGCGCTTGGCAAGCCGCTGGTCATCCATACCCGAAGCGCCTCAAACGACACGTTGGCGATTTTGCGAGAGGAGGGTGAAGACGGGTCAACCGGCGCAGCTGGCGGCGTTTTTCACTGCTTTACCGAGACGGCAGAAGTCGCCCGCGCGGCATTGGACCTTGGTTTTTACATTTCCTTTTCAGGCATTTTGACGTTCAAAACAGCCCAGGACCTGCGCGATGTTGCGGCTTTTGTACCGTTGGACAGGATGCTGATTGAAACTGACAGCCCCTACCTTGCGCCAGTACCGAAACGTGGCAAGACCAACAACCCGTCTTATGTGCCTTATGTTGCAGCGGAGCTCGCCCGCATCAAAAGTCTGCCGGTGAAAGAAATCGCCGACGTGACCAGTCGCAATTTTGAACTCCTGTTCAAGGGCGTGTTAAAACCAGAGCAAGCGCTAAAGACCAGTGAAAAGGCTTGAATTAAATGTTAACCAATTACATTAAAAAAGTCATTTATCTTATTGTATTCATTGTAGTTTTACCGGTTCATTCTGGATCCTATGAAGATTTTTTCGCGGCGATCAAAAAGGACGATGCGAGCACCGTAAAGACACTGCTTCAACGCGGTTTTGATGCCAATTCTCGCGACCCAAATGGGCAGCACGGACTTTATCTTGCACTGCAGGAGCCTTCCTTGCAGGTCATTTCGGTCTTGATGGAATGGGATAAGACAAAGGTAGAGTCCCGCAACGCGACAGACGAAAGCCCACTGATGCTGGCGTCGCTCAAAGGCCTATTGCCCGTGGTCGCAAAACTGGTCGAAAAAGGCGCTGACGTCAACAAACCTGGGTGGGCACCGTTGCACTACGCCGCCACCCGCGGGCACCTCGAAGTCATGAGCCTGCTGCTTGAAAAGCATGCTTACATTGATGCAGCTTCCCCAAACGGCAGCACGCCGCTGATGATGGCTGCGCTCTATGGCTCGCCATCGGCCGTGAAACTGCTGCTTGAAGCCGGTGCCGACCCGACCCTTAAAAACAATCTGGGCTTGACGGCCATCGATTTTGCCAACCGGGACAACCGCAAAGACGCCTCGGAAATCATTGCGGCGTTCATTCGTGGTCGGCAGCCCAAAGGGAAATGGTGAAGTTTGATTTATACGATGTATATTATGTTAACTTGATGATTGATTGTAGATTGACTTGGATTGAATGTGACCAGGTGCAAATCACTGCGATCAGGAAACTGAAAATGCGACGGTCGTGACGCTGAGGTCTGAAAACGACGCTCCCAGCGCAATTTCACCGCGGCCATGCAAAGCACATTCATTGCGGCGTAGCTGAATGTCTGAGCCGCCGCCTTCGAACCGCACCCAGCAACCATAGGTGCTGACGTCCACCAGTATCACGCTGCCGTTTCGCCAGTCGATGCGCGCATGCTCACGCGACACACGGGGGTCGTTGACGACAAACTCAACTGTTCTGACCCGGCCGATATGAATCGGCAGGTCGTAGGCGCGAAAAGTCTGGACGGTATCCAGCCAGGCCAGTTCGATTTCACCGCCCAAAACATCTGCGCCAGTTCGGGGCACCATGGTTTCGATATCGCCCTGCATGGTCAGCAAATCGGTGTTTTCATCGACCCGCCACTCAATCTGAAAGACCGAACAGGGTTCTGCCCGACCCCGGATGCTGATGAGACCCAGTGGACGAAAACGAACCCCTACCCGCTCCACGTCCTGCGCCAGTTCCGTATTGGTCACCCAGATCTGGTGGGCGCCTGACAAGTCGCTCAAACGCGCGGCAACGTTTACGGCATCGCCATAGCAGTCGCCGGCAACCATTTCGACTTCGCCGCTGGCCACGCCAATGCGGATTGGCATGGGCATGACGTTGCCACGGTTAGGAGCCATTTTTTGATGTTGGCGCTGCAGGTCGACGACCGCATCGACGGCCATTGAACTGTCTGAGAATGTTGCGAGCACGCCATCACCCAGCGTTTTGACAATGTACCCACCGTGGGAGAGGAAAACTTGCGAGATCCAGTGCGTCAACTGCGTCACAGCTTGCGTTGCCTTGGCATTGCCGGTCGATTCAAAGAGGCTGGTGCTCCCAATGAGATCGGCGAAAACTACCGTGGTGTGAACTGTGGTCTGTGATCGCATTCCCTTTATTCTTCCATTGATACGGGTAACATGGCGTAAAGTAACCGTCGGGCTAGTTTAGGGCAAACGCGCTCTAGTTCACATGCCCCCACAGAAATAGCGCATCTCGTTCCTGCACGATCAGGTCCACCTTTGCGCCCACCGGAAGCAACACCTTGGTCGCCACATGGCCGAACGGCAGATTGGTCAGCACCGGAATTTTCAACTGGCTGCGAAGCCAATCGACCACACTTTGCAGTTTGTACCCCTTGTCATGCGGCACCAGCTTGAATTCCGTGAATTGCCCCAGGACAATTGCCTTCTGGCGGGCCAGGATACCGGCGTGAAGCAACTGGGTCAACATGCGCTCGATGCGGTACGGATGTTCGGCGACGTCTTCCAGAAACAAGATTCCGCCCTTCACCGATGGAAGGTAAGGCGTTCCGACCAGCGAACTCAAAACCGCCAGGTTGCCGCCCCAAAGCGTCGCGTTTTTGATATGCATCGAGCGACTGGACACTGAAGTTTTGGTCGAGGCTTCCTGCACGGCCGGGGCAACCGGTAGTGGCACTTTACCGGTTCGCCAGCCTGCGCCCTCTGCCTGCCCAGTGATCATGTCGTCAAAACAGGCTTCCATAATGTCATCTGGCCCGCATGCGGATTCTTTGAAAGTGTGACCATGCGCATCGGCTTCATCAGCCCTGTCGTCTGTGCCAAAACCTTCGCAAACCGCGGGTCCGGCCCATGTCACTTTGCCGGTCTTGGCCATCACCGCCAGTGACAGGGCGGTGAAATCGCTCAGACCCACAAACTGCGTTCCGCTGTCGATGGACTTGCCAATTGTTTTGTAGTCAATGCGGTCCAGCAGCCGCGTCAGGCCGTAGCCACCGCGCGAGATCAGCGCCACATCCGCGCCGCTGGCGGCGGCCCGGTGCAAAGCTGCCAGGCGGGTTTCGTCGTCTCCTGCGAAGCGTTGATGGCTTGCCAGCGCGGCTGAATCAACCTCTACCGCGTGCCCGAGCTTTTTTAGCCGTGCAATGCCACGCCTGAAAGCCGCCTTGTCGCGCACCGCGCCGGACGGGGAATAGATGTAAATGTGTTTGGTCATCAGTTGAAGTAGGTTGTCGCCGCCTTGGCGATGGGTTGCCCGTGTTCCTGCACAAAGTGCCCGGCTTGGGCGAGGCGCATGGGCTCGGGGCAATTGCGAATCTGAGTGCGCAAGGCTGTCATGACGGGCAGCCCAAGCACTGGATCTTGCTCACCGATGGCCATGAACGTTTGGCCCGACCATTGCTGGCCCCAGAAGTCCCGAGCCTGGCGGGATATGGCGGCGCCGTTGGAGTCGGGAAATTCAGGCACCATGGCGGGAAAGGCCCGGGTTGCAGCGCGATGCCCGGCATCCGGGAATGGCGCCATGTAGGCGGCGCACTCCTGCGGGCTCATTTGCGGGTTGCCGCGTGCGAACAGCCTGGCGATGTCAAACGCCGGGTTCCTGGCGCACATGTCCCGCCAGGCCAGAAAGCCTGGTGAAAGTGGCAAGTCACCGCATCCCAACACCGTGTTCATGACCAGCAGGCCTTTGTAGCGCTCTGGTTTGGCAAAGGGCAGCGTCAAACCCAGCAGCCCGCCCCAGTCCTGCACGACCAGCACGATGTGATTCAGGTCAAGCCGCTCAACCAGTTCCAGCAGCGTCTGGCGCTGCCAGGTAAAGCTGTGATCAGTGTCTTTTTTGGGTTTGTCGCTTTTGCCAAACCCGATCAAATCTGGTGCAACGACGCGCTGGCCGGCGGCCAGAAATTCCGGAATCATGTGGCGAAAAAGATAGCTCCAGGCCGGGTTGCCGTGCAGGCAGAGGTAAGTGGTTTGAGGGGGCCGCGCCGCATTGCCTGCCCTGCCCTCATCCAGATAATGCATACGCAGCCCATTCAACGCAGGCAGGTCGCTGATGTAGTTCGGCTGCCACGGGTAGCCTGGCAGATGGTCAAATTGCGCGTCCGGGGTGCGAAGCGCGTCATCGCGAAGTGGGTTGATTTGAATCTCCTTGCGCTGTTGACTGCGCCGCTGTTGAAAAAATTCTTGAAGCAGCCCGCTGCAAGGTTCGGCCAGCACGCCGCCCAGCAGACGGGTCTGGTGATTCAATTTTGCATTCTCGAACAGATTGATGACCGATCCGGCCGCGCCGGTTTTAGGGTCGAACGCACCAAACACCACGCGCTTGAGCCGCGCATGCAGCATCGCGCCCGCACACATCGCGCAAGGCTCCAGGGTGACGTACAGCTCGCAGCCGTCCAGACGGTAATTGCCCAACACGCGGGCCGCTTCCCGCAACGCCACAATTTCCGCATGGGCGGTCGGGTCGTGGCGCGCCAGCGGTGCGTTGCAGCCGGTCGCAATGATCTGGCCGTCTTTCACAATGACCGCACCGACCGGCACCTCGCCCTGGCCCGCCGCTGCCACAGCCTGGGTGAGTGCTGCGCGCATGAAATCTTCGTCGGTCATTGATTCAGAAAATATTAAAAGAATAGCAAACTATTTATATAATACGCGAGCTATAGGCATATTGAACTTGTTTTTTTGCGTTTAGAGTCCAAAATGCACCTCAATAAACCCAATTTGGGTATATTAAGCCCTATTTTTCATCCGCCGAAGGGCGGGCCTGTTGCACGGCCGCTTCGGCTGCCGCTTTGAATTGCTGCTGAATTTGCTGCGATCGCTGTTGTGCGTTGCCCGTTGGCAATGCCGGTGTTGCATCCGTGATGGCGGGTGCGTCGCTGCCCGCCGGTGCGGACATCGTGGGCACCTTGATGTCGTTGACCGCTCGCAACTGCTTCCTGGCCAGAAACCCAAGCACTGCCACAACCAGCAACAGGCTTAACACACCAAAAATCATGCGCATCGCACCACTCCCTATCTAATCTTTGACGGGACCGGCCGACGCATTCAGGCCCAGTCGGTCCATCCATTGGCCCAAAGCCCGCTCATTGTCGTTGCCCTGTGCGTAAACCCGCCTCATTTCTCGATGGGATTCCGGTCGATGTTGATTGATCTTCAACTTGCATCGCAGCGCAGTGACGCGCAGTTCAAACGCCACGATGCCCGCAAGCATTTTGTGCTGGTACTCAGTGCCCAGGCTGATCCATTGCGGCGCGTAGGCCGGGTCGTGGTCGCCAATCAGTTTTTTCAACAACCGGTCTTTGGCAAGCGGCTCGTCAATCAATGTCACCTGAACCGTGCAATGCACCGCCAGGTAATTCCAGGTGGGCACGCGAGCCAGATCGGGATAGACGCGCGGCGACATGTAGGCGTGCGGCCCCATGAAAGTGACCAGAGCCGAAGGACGCGCTTGCAAGTAGCGCCAATGCGGGTTGGGTTTGGCAACGTGGCCCAGCAACAGCAAGTCGTCATTGGCGCCTGCGGGCTCCAGGTGCAGCGGCAGGTGCGTCACATACGGAAAACCCGCGTCGTCGTTGCTGATCAGGCTGGCAAAGGGATGGCTCCGCATTAAAGCGCAGGCCTGTTCACGGTCTTCGGAGTTGAATTGGGCAGGAAGGTACATGGTGCCTCGGCGAGAGATCAGTGAAAGATCGTCAAAAGCGCATTTTGCCAGCAGCAGTGCCAGGTTGATTTGCGGGGACAGAGGCGCTGTCCTACGACCGAACAGGCCCCTCGCTGATCGCTCTGAATCGAGGCAAATCGTAAATTCTTTACACGGATCATGCAAACCGCATGGTCACGCAAATTCTGTAAAACCTATCTGGAGATCAACCATGAATATCCGCACTCTTCTTGCAGCCACTGTTGCTGCCGCTGCCCTGCTTACCGCGACTGGTTGTGCCGTCACCCGCGGCCAGGAAACGGTTGGCGCCTATGTGGACGATGCCGGCATCACCACCCGCGTGAAGGCGCGTTTCATTGAGGACAAGCAGGTGGATGCGTCATCGATCCGGGTTGAAACCCTGAATGGCACCGTGATGCTGTCCGGCTTCGCCAAGAACGACAACGAGAAGTTCATCGCGGGCAATCTGGCCCGTTCCGTCAGCGGCGTGAAAACGGTCATGAACGAAATTGCCGTTCGCCCTTGATCTGTAGCTCAATATCGGCGCAGAAACGTAACATTTTCGACGTTTATCACTCAAGGAAATTCATATGAACTGGGATCGAATTCAAGGCAACTGGAAGCAAGTAACCGGCAAGGCCAAAGAGCAATGGGGCAAGCTGACCGACGACGACTTTGACGTCATCGCAGGTCGCCGCGATCAACTGGCTGGCAAGATCCAGGAGCGCTACGGCTGTGCCAAGGAAGACGCTGAAAAGCAGGTTACCGAGTGGGGCAGGAAAGCTACCGACGACTGGTTTACCAAAGACAGCCGCAAGTCCTAGTGGTGTGTTGCGTGCTGGCAGCAACTTGGGCAGGCGCGTAACCGATCCTGGCGTTACTGCCCGTGCAATTGCCTCACTCCCACTCAATCGTCGCAGGCGGTTTGGATGACACGTCATAGGTCACACGGTTGATGCCGCGCACTTCATTGATGATCCGGCCGGAGACTTTCTTCAACAGTGCATAAGGCAGTTCAGCCCAGTCGGCCGTCATGAAATCGCTGGTTTGCACGGCACGCAGGGCGACGACGTAATCATAGGTGCGGCCATCGCCCATGACGCCGACGCTCTTGACAGGCAGGAAGACGGTGAAGGCCTGGCTGGTCAACTCGTACCAGTTTTTTCCGCTGACGTCGTCTTTGAAATTGCGCAACTCTTCGATGAAGATGGCATCGGCCCGGCGCAGCAAGTCGGCGTATTCCTGTTTGACCTCGCCCAAGATGCGCACGCCCAGGCCCGGACCGGGGAACGGGTGGCGGTAGACCATTTCATGCGGCAGGCCGAGTGCCACACCGAGTTCCCGAACTTCGTCCTTGAACAAATCGCGCAACGGTTCCAGCAGCTTCAGACCCAACTGCTCCGGTAGTCCACCGACGTTGTGGTGGCTTTTGATAGTGACGGCTTTTTTGGATTTTGCTGCGCCGCTTTCGATCACGTCGGGGTAGATCGTGCCTTGGGCCAGCCAGGCAACGTGACGAACCTGGTCATTTTTGAGCTTCGCGGCCTCGGCTTTGAACACATCCACAAACTCGCGGCCAATGATTTTGCGTTTGGCTTCGGGGTCGCTCACGCCCTTGAGGTGGCCCAAAAACTGCGCTTCGGCATCGACACGAATCACTTTGGCGTGCAGTTTGCCGACGAACATCTCCATCACCATGTCGCCCTCGTTCAAGCGCAACAGGCCGTGGTCAACGAATACACAGGTCAACTGGTCGCCAATCGCGCGGTGGATCAATGCGGCGGCGACGGAAGAATCAACACCGCCGGACAAACCCAGGATCACCTCTTCGGTGCCGACTTGCTGGCGAATTTGTTCGACGGCTTCGGCGATGTGGTCTTTCATCACCCAATCGGGCCTTGCGCCGCAAATGTTCAACACAAAGCGTTCCAGAATCGCCTTGCCCTGCGGGGTGTGGGTGACTTCGGGGTGGAACTGCACAGCATAAAACTTGCGCGCTTCATCAGCCATGCCGGCGATGGGGCAGCTCTCGGTGCTGGCCATCAGCTTGAAGCCAGGCGGCATCTCGACCACGTTGTCGCCGTGGCTCATCCAGACGTTGAGCAGGCCGTGGCCCTCGGACGATGTGTGGTCGGCAATGCCATCGAGTAGCTTGGTGTGACCGCGCGCTCGCACTTGGGCATGACCAAACTCGCGGCCATGGCCACCCTCCACTTTCCCACCCAGCGCAGCGGCGATGGCGTACATGCCGAAGCAGATGCCCAGCACCGGAATGCCGAGCTCAAAGACCACTTGCGGGGCGCGCAGGGTTTCGTCTTCCCACAGGCTGGCGTGGCTGCCTGAGAGGATGATGCCTTTGAGCGCGCCGTCGCGGGCGTATTCGCGCACCCAATCGTCCGTCACGTCGCACGGATGCACTTCGCAGTACACATGCGCCTCGCGCACGCGCCTGGCGATAAGCTGGGTGACTTGGGAGCCGAAGTCTAGGATGAGGATTTTTTGGTGCACGGTTTTTTTACAAAGATAGGCAAAGCACGCCAGAGTTTTCTGCCGCACCCTTCAATTTTCGATCAAGCGTTGCCAGTTCACTGCCTGTACGCATGGCCAGTTCCAGGTAGGCTGCATCGTAAAAAGAGAGTTGATGTTGGCCCGCTAGGAACAAGGTTGTACGCTGCATTTGAAGCGTAGGAGCCTCGTGAATGCGAACGTTGGCAAACAACAGCGCTTCCAGTCCTTCGTGCGCGTCCACAATGCCCAAGCGCTGCTCCTTGACCAGCACCGCAAATACATTGCCACATTCCCAAAGCCATAACGCTGGAGCCTGCAGTGGAATCAATTTTCGCAAACCATCTTGAAAAAGCCTGTCACTGGATGCGGTTGCTTGCGCGCGCACAATCCACGGAATCGCCGCCGAAGCATCAACTGTCACGAGCCGATTCAAAGCCATCAGTATTTGCGCCCCGCATCACGCAATTCCCTCCAGTCCAGCAGTGGCCCGGGACGCACTTTGTCTCGAAATGCTTCCCATTTCGCCAAGGCATCACTCATGTCAGTTTCCTGCTGGGTACTGACTGGCAGCGCGGGAACCACGGACAGTTGGACGACTGTTTTTCCATGACGGGTCAGAAAAACGCTGTCGCCTTGCTCAACTGCGTGAATCAGTGACGACAATTGATTTTTCGCTTGATGGATAGGCACTATTTGCATAATATGGCCTTTTAAAAAATATAGCCATATTGTAGATGCACCCAGTCACTCTGCGCGGTAATTGGGCGCTTCTTTGGTGATCTGCACATCATGCACATGGCTCTCCCGAATGCCGGCAGAGGTGATTTCGACGAACTCGGCTTTCTCCTGTAAATCTGAAATGGTTGCGCAGCCGCAGTAACCCATGCTGGCGCGCACGCCACCGGCCATCTGGTAAATGATCGACACCATCGAGCCCTTGTAGGGTACGCGGCCTTCAATGCCTTCGGGCACCAGTTTGTCGGCATTGGGGTTGCCGGTGGTTGATTCCTGAAAGTAGCGGTCAGCGCTGCCCTGCTGCATGGCGCCAATGCTGCCCATGCCGCGGTAGCTCTTGTAGCTGCGGCCCTGAAACAACACAATTTCGCCAGGTGCTTCTTCAGTGCCGGCAAACATGCCGCCCATCATGACGGTGGACGCGCCTGCCGCCAGCGCTTTGGCGATATCTCCGCTGTAGCGAATGCCGCCATCGCCAATCAACGGCACGCCGGTGCCTTTGAGGGCAATGGCCACGCTGTCTATCGCCATGATTTGCGGCACGCCTACACCCGCCACGATGCGGGTGGTGCAGATGCTGCCGGGGCCAATGCCGACCTTCACCCCATCCGCGCCCGCCTCCACCAACGCCAGCGCCGCCGCGCCAGTGGCGATGTTGCCGCCAATCACGTCAATCTGCGGGTAATGTTTTTTGACCCAGCGCACGCGGTCAATCACGCCCTGGCTGTGACCGTGCGCCGTATCCACCACGATGGCGTCGACACCGGCCCGCACCAGCGCATCGACGCGCTCTTCGGTGCCTTCGCCGACACCCACTGCAGCGCCCACGCGAAGCTGGCCGTGCGAATCCCGCGCAGCATTGGGGAAACTGGTCTGCTTGGTGATGTCCTTCACCGTGATGATGCCCTTGAGCTCAAACGCCGGGTTCACGACCAACAACCGCTCCAGCTTGTGCTTGTTCAACAGCGCTTTGGCCTGGGCTGGCGTGGTGCCTTCGCTTTCCTGCACTGTGATGAGTTTTTCCCGCGGCGTCATGATCTGGCTCACTGGCACGTCATATCGCGTCTCAAACCTCAAATCGCGGCTGGTGACAATGCCCACCACCTTGCCCGCATCGCACACCGGAAACCCCGAGATTCCCAGTTGCTCTGACAGGGCCAGCACCTGGCGCACGGTGTGTGCAGGCGTGATGACCACCGGGTCGCGCAGCACGCCGGATTCATAGCGCTTGACTTTGGCCACCTGCGCCGCCTGCTCCTGCGCGGTGAGATTTTTGTGCACAATGCCGATGCCGCCCTCCTGGGCGATGGCAATCGCCAAACGGGCTTCAGTCACCGTGTCCATGGCGGCGGACACCAGGGGCAAATTCAGCGAAATGTTGCGGGAGAAACGGGTGGAGAGGGAAGTGTCCTTGGGCAGGACCTGGGAGTACGCTGGCACCAACAATACGTCGTCGAAGGTGAGCGCTTTGCCGAGTAGGCGCATGCTAAAGCTCCAAAAAGTCGATTGTACCCGTGCAAACCCTCGCTCCGAACCTGCCGCGCCAGCGTTAAAGCGTTGTGCCTGCGCCATCTGCAGCGGATGGCAACCACCAAAAATGAGAAAATTCGGTGGACGGCGATAAAATCAAGGGATGAACATGATGCAAAAACCGCTTCAAAACCGACCCATCAGTCAATCAACACAGCGGGTGGCGAAGGCCCTTGTACTGGGGTTTTGTCTATTTAGCCTGTCAGCATTTGCGCAATGGACCTGGGTTGGCAAGGACGGACGCAAGATCTACAGCGATACCGCGCCGCCTGCCGAAGTACCGGAAAAAAACATCCTGAAACGCCCGGGCGGGCGCGCAAGCGCAGTCGCCGCCATCAAAACACCGCTGAACGCTGATGGCACTGCCGCCGATCCGGCCGCCGTGGCAGCATCGGCCCCGGCATCGGCATCGGCCGCATTAAATGCGGCCAGCGCCCCCAAACTGTCCAGCGTGGACAAAGATCTCGAGAAAAAGAAGAAGGAAACTACAGACGCCGAAGCTGCCAAGCGCAAAGACGAAGAGCAAAAAGTCACCAAAGCCAAGGTTGAAAATTGCGTACGCGCCAAGACTGCCAAAACCACACTGGATTCCGGCGTGCGCATCGGCGTGACCAATGCCAAGGGCGAGCGCGAGATCATGGATGACAGCGCCCGCATGGTTGAAGCCAAACGGGTGCAGGGCATCATCGACTCAAGCTGCAAGTAATTCCTGATTCGATCAAACAGGTTTCAATACCCCGCCTTGCCACCTGGTCGCTTCTTGGCAAACAAACCGGCGCGCTTGGTGCCCTGCTTTTCAAAGCGCTGGTGGCGCGCGACTTTCGGGTCTACTTTCAGCGGGCGATAAACCTCAAGCCGGTCTAAGTCATGCAAAACGTGCGTCAGCCCGACTTTGCGGCCCCAGACGCCCAATGTGACCGAACTTGTCGCCAATTCCGGATACTCCGCCAGAAAGCCACTCGCCTGCAGTGCCTCTGTGGCGGTTTGGCCATCAACCAGCGTAAACGTAACTTCATGCACCGTGCGCGCCACGGGCGAATAGGCAATTGTCACCTGCATGGTCACGCGGTCCCGTAAACCTTTTGCGCCCGTTTCACAAACGCGTCGACCAGGCTGCCGGCAATTTTCTCAAACACCGGGCCTATCAGTTTGGCCAGGGTCGCGTTGTCAAATCCATAGGTCAACGCCAGCTCGACGCGGCACGCTCGCTGTGCGCCGTCGCCCAGCGGCACGAAATCCCACTGGCCTTCGAGCTTGGAAATCGGGCCGTTCACCAGGTGAATCGTGACCTGGCGCCCTTCAACATGAACATTGCGGGTGGTGAATTTCTGGTGGATGCCGCCAAACGCGATGCCAATCTCGGCAGTCATTCCGTCGTTGTAAATCGACAATGCCCTGGCATGGTCGCACCAGGGAAGAAACTCGGGGTATTCAGCCACGGACGTGACCAAAGCATACATTTCGGCGGGGCTGTACCAGATCAGAACTGACTTGCGGACTGACGAGGTGGTGTTTTTCATAGAATGCAGGGCGCGCGCCGATTGTAGACAGCCATTGTTTACCACCCTGAGCGCCCTCACCTTCTGCACATGGCCAAAAAACCCGACACTACCGTTAAAAACCCACGTATCGCCGACAACAAAAAGGCCGCCTACAACTACTTTTTTGAAGAGCGGCATGAGGCCGGCTTGGTGTTGGAGGGCTGGGAGGTCAAATCCCTGCGCGAAGGCAAAGTGCAGTTGACCGATGGCTACGTGGTGATCCGCGAGGGCGAGCTGTTTTTGATCGGCCTGCAGATCACGCCGCTGAACACCGCCTCAACCCACATCAGCCCGGACAAGGTGCGCACCAAAAAGCTCCTGATGAAGAAGGAACAAATCAGGCGCCTGAGCATCAAGGTCGAGCAAAAAGGCTACACCCTGGTGCCCATCAACCTGCACTGGAAAACCGGCAAAGTAAAGTGCGAAATCGCCCTGGCCAAAGGCAAAGCCGAGCATGACAAGCGCGACACCATCAAGGACCGCGAAGGCAAGCGCGAGGTGGACCGGGCGATGAAGGAGCGCAAGCGGTGAGCTGGATTGAATCTGATGGTTGGTATTTTTTATATAGCTTATTGTGAATATTATCCGAGGGCTAGAAGGTTATTGTCTTCACAATTTGGTCAAAATGGCAGTTCTGAGCACTGAATATACCTATATTGGGTATACAGAGACACTTTTGATCAAAGCGCACGTAGCGGATGCACATCAGCGGCCCACGGGCTCTCAAAAAACGGCTCAACCATTGCGGCATTGACCTCTTCAATCCGCGCTGGGCTCCAACGCGGCGTGCGGTCTTTGTCGATGGCTTGGGCACGGATGCCTTCCACCGTTTCGCTTTGCGACGGCGACTTGCCCAGATGCTTGGGGTTGAAGCAATGGTGAACCAAATCACGCTCCATGCGCAGGTCGTCGGCCAAACTCATGCTGCGTGCGCGGCGGACCTGCTCCAGCGTGACATGCAGCATCAAGGGTGACTTGTGGCGCAGGCGGGTAAGCGTGTCTTGCGCCCACGCGCTGGCATCGGCTTGAAGGGCGGCGACGATTTCGGTGATGCTGTTTTTCGAGAAAACTGGATCAACCAGCGATCTGGCTCTCTCAGAGTGGTCTTTGGTTGCTATTGAATGTACGGCGACGAGATTTTTAATCTCATCTTCCGATGCCGCACTCAACTCGCCCAGCGCTTGCCACAATGCGGGCATGCTTTGCGAATCCAGCAACGCATCGGCCAAGCCAAACGCCACGGCATCGTTGGGTGCAACCAGCTCGCCCGTCAAGCCCAGCCATTCGCCGATGTGGCCGGGGCAGCGGCTCAAAAAGTAACCACCACCGACATCGGGGAACAGGCCAATTTGCGTCTCGGGCATGGCCATTTTGGTGTGCTCGGTGACGATGCGCATCGACATGCCTTGGGCCAAGCCCATGCCGCCGCCCATCACGATGCCGTCCATGAGCGCGATGGTGGGTTTGCCGTAGCTGTGGATGAGATGGTTAAGGGCGTATTCCTCGGTGAAAAAATCTTCCAGCGCCGCGTCGCCCGCAGTAGCCGCTTGATGGAAAAAGCGAATGTCGCCACCGGCGCAGAACGCGCCGAACGGCCCGGTTTTACTGACACCACGCATCGCCACGGCCTGCACGGCATCGTCATCACGCCAAGCGAGCATTGCTTGCGTGATGCTGCGGATCATGCCCAGCGACAGCGCGTTGAGCGCAGCGGGCCGGTTCAGGGTGATGAGGCCGACTTGGCCGATGATTTCAGAGTGAATGTCGAGATTGAGCGGGCTGGTGGGTGTCATCAAACTAAGTCATAAAGCCAAGATTCCTGACAGTGTAATTGCTCAAATTCGGAAGCACGGTGGTCATCTCTGAATCGCTCACACCAAACCAGCTACCCAGGGTACCGGCTAACTGATCGACGGCCAAGCTCGGCAGCAAGCGGCCCTGGCCGACATCGTCTGCGCCGTTGTTGGCGATGGCCGGTGGCGTGCCAACGAAGGACTTGCCTCTCACCGCGCCGCCCATCACGAAATGCATACTGCCCCAGCCGTGGTCCGAGCCGTCGCCGTCGCTGGTCAGGGTGCGGCCGAAGTCGGAGGCAGTGAAGGTGGTGACCTCATTCGCCACGCCCAGCTCCGCCGTGGCTGCGTTGAACGCCGCAAGCGCCGGGCCGACCTGGGCCAACAGGCCGGGGTGGGTGTCGATCAAGCCGTCATGTGTGTCAAACCCGCCGATGGAAACGAAGAAAACCTGGCGCTTGGCCCCGGTGCTGGCGCGCGCCTTGATCATGCGGGCGACCATGCCGAGCTGCGCGGCCAGGCCGTTGTTGGCGGGAAAGGGTGTGGCGATGGGGCTGGTGCCGCCCAGTGCCGACGTGAGCTGCACATCCGCGTCGATCGATCGCTTCATGATGCGGGCGTGCTCGGCCTCATACAAGTGTGTACGCGGCGCGGTCACGAGCGCGCGCAACGCATCTGAGCAGGCCTGCGAGCCAAACAGTGGGTTCCTCAAACCGCTCAAGGGCACCGAGCCATTGGGCGTGACCTGGTATTGCACGGCCGAGCTGCCCGACAGATACACCGCGTTGCCGGAGACGCTGACGCA
The DNA here is from genome assembly GCA_031420135.1 of Rhodoferax sp. GTDB lineage: Bacteria > Pseudomonadota > Gammaproteobacteria > Burkholderiales > Burkholderiaceae_C > JANYCG01. The sequence continues at coordinate 19,411 of JANOMD010000440.1, forward strand.
GGTGAAGGTGGCATTGCCATTGCCCGCCGCAAACAAATCGCCCATGCGCCCGCCCCAGCCCGTCGTCGCACCCTCGGCCAAGGACGATTGCCAGACCGACTGCTGGTCATTGTGCGAAAACAGCTTGGGCGGCAGGCGAACCGATTTGTTGAGGTACGCGGCTTTGGACGTGGGTTCGACCAGGGTGCCGATGTTGAGCAACACGGCCATCTGGCCCGCGTCGAAAATCGGCAGCAAGGCCGAGAGCTGTGGCGCCACAGCGTACTGCCGCCCACCGCCCAACGCCGTGGCGGGGTTCAGCAGCGTGCTGGCCAGTGCTGCGCGCGGCGTGGCGATGACCGGGCGCTGAGCGGTGTACAGCGCGTGGCTGGCCGCGTCATAGGGCACGAGGGTGTTGGCGTAATCGTTGCCACCGTACAGGAAGACGCACACCAGTGCCTTGTAGCCAGTGGCATTGGCTGCGGCAGCTTCGCCCAGGGCGGCAAGGTTGATGGCGAAGGGCGTGGCCACGCCTGCGAGTGACATGGCGCTGGCGCGCTTCAGAAATTCGCGGCGCGAGGTGTGGCGATTGATATTGAGATGGGTGTGGAGATGGGTGTTCATGACGGGCCTCATTCATTTCTGGGCTATTTTTGGACAAGGTATTCCGGCGCGGCCATGACCAAGGTCAGCGCAGCGTGAAGGCGGTTGAGCTGCCCTGCCGAGGTAGCAACAGCAACCGTGTCCAACGCGGTTTTCAGTGACGCGAGGGTGGCGGCGGAAAGCTGCCCTGCCGCTAGCAGCACGTTGAGCTCGGCCAGAAGTGCGGCTGAATCAGCAGCTGGCGTAACAAGTGCAAGCAGCGCTGCGTAATCGCGCGTGATGCCCGATGCCGCGCCCAGGCTGCCTGTGCCGCTGATCACCTGCTGCATGTAATTGACGTAGCCCGCCACCGAAGTTTCGTTGGTGATCTGAAGCTCTGGCACGGTGCGACCGCCCAGCGCGCTGCTGGAGGGCACGTAGCCGGGGCGAAAGAAGTTGAACACTGAAGGCGCGTTCATCGGGCTTTGGCCCAGGCGCGTGGCGGGGTCTGCGGTATCACCGACGCGCCAGAGGTCATCGCTGGAAGCCACTTTGGCCAATCGTGCCCATTGCACAAAGCGCACGATGGGCTCGCGCAGTTTGCCAAAGGCGGGGTCGGTCAACGTGCTGGCCGAGCGTGCCTCGTCGTCCAGCAAAATCGCTTTGAGGGTGGTTTTCAGATCGCCTTTCCTATTCGAGCCGTTGTTGTTGAACACGGTCGCCACGCGCGCCACATAAGCCGGGCTGGGGTTGCTGGTCACCAGGCGCTGGATCAACTGGCGGCTGATGAAGGGGCCCATGTTGGCATGCGCCATCAACGCATCCAGCGCGATCTTCAGGCTTTGCAGGCCGTCGGTTCCGGCAGGAATCACCGTGCTCAAAAAGCGCTTCTCTGCGAGCTCGTGGCGGCTGGGAATTTGCACCATGGGGCTTTGCACGCGCTCGGGCGAGTCACCAGCGGGTTTGCTGATATCCAAGTCCCAGCCAGTGAATACGCGCGCCATCTGGCTCACATCCTCCTGCACATAAGTCTCGGCCACCGTGCCATTCACCAGGCGCGGCGTACCGTCGATATTGAGCTCGATCAGGCCGATGGTAAAAAGCTGCATCAACTCGCGCGCGTAATTTTCATCCGGCATGCTGCCAGTGGCCGGGTTCGCCTTGGTGTTGCCCCGGTAGGTGAGGAACGAGCCCATCGCCGTGCTGGTGGAGACCTGCTCCAACAGCGTGCGGTAATTGCCAAAGGCATTGGCCTCCAGAATGTCCATGAAGGCCATTGCCGAGAAGCTCTTGAAACTCAAGTTCGCAATGCCCAAGACTCCGACCACGACGATCTCCGACAGCGCCAAAGTCATCCGCTGGCGCAGCACATCCGGGTTGGCCAGCAGGTGGTGCCACAGCGCGTTGCTGATGCCATTGCGGGAGTTTTTGTTCTCCACCGCGTTGAAACTTTTGGCGTACAGATAGTCCAGCCGGCTGGCAGCGCGTGGCAAGGCCAACTGCTGATCGAGCCAGGCCGCGTAGCCTGCGCGTTTCACGGGCTCGATGCTGGCCGCGTCTGCGCCAAACGCTGCCTGCCCGAGGAAGCGCGAGGCCTGCTCGCGGGTGATGGAGGCCGGCGCAGGCGGGTCAACCACTGGCGGCGCAGTGGATGGCAAACCCGGCCCGCCGCCACCGCAGGCCGCCACAGCAGCACTGGCAAGCAAAGGCAAGGCAGGCCAGTTCTGGGGCGCTCGCTCACCGTGTTGCTCGCTGCCATCGGCAGCAGCCTGCCTTGCAACTGCCATCTGGGCTTCCATCACGTCATCGCTTTTCAGCATTTGGGTCTCCATATCCGTCAAACAAGTGACAGCCAATGTAGCGCCCTGCGCCGCACAAGCGTGTTAATGGATGTCAACGACGGGCAATGTTTTGTAAAGACAGCTGAAAATGAACCTGGGAGTTAATTTTTGATTGAGTATCGCTGTTTTTGCCAGAATTGTGAACTGAATTGGCCATTAGCTCTAGTAATATATACATAGTATGCTATACTATAAATAGCAATGGTAGCAACAATGGCAGATTCAACCGCGCCCTCGATTGAGATCGATTCGCCCGGTAAAAAAGCGCCCCATTCCCAATCCCCCGCTACCCTCGCCGCTCGCGCTACCCTCGCTGGCGCCAGCCCACCAGCTCGTTGGTCACCAGTGCGCCAATCACCAGCGCGCCGCCCCACAACACGGCTGAACTCGGTGCCTCATTGGCACCCAGCCAGACCAGCATGATGCCGAAGGGCACCTCCAGCAGCGCCAGCAGCGAGACCTCGGGGGCCTTCAACACCCGTGCGCACATTACCGACAGCACACACGGCACAGCCAGTTGGCCCACACCCAGCGATGCCAGCAACGCAAGGTCAAGCTGGGTCGCGGCGAACGGAAATGCCATCGGCAAGGTGAGCAGACAGGAGAACACGGCCCCCATCATGACGGCGGTTGTCAAGTCCACATCGTGGCCCTGGTCGTGCGCGTTTTGCGTGATCGTCCAGTTGATCGCGCCTGCCAGCGGCACACCCAAAGCCACCAGCGTGCCCAGCAGTTGCCCGCCTTGCAGTTGCGCCGCAAACATCCAGGCAATGCCGATGCCCGCGACCATGATGGCAACCCAGGTACGCAGAGGAATTTTTTGCCCGATAAACACGCGCGCAATCAGCGCCGTGAGTAGCGGGCCGATGGCCATGGTAACCAGCACGTTGGCCACGCTGGTCATCATCAAGGCCATCATATAAAACGTGAACATGCCGCACCAGCACAGGCTGGATATCCAGAACGCTTTGCCGGCATGGCGCAGCTTCGCAAACAGGCCGAACCCATTGAAAAGGGGCAACATCACCGCCAAACTCAACGCTGTAAAGAAGCTGCGCCAAAACGTCACTTCAAAGCTTTTGGCGGCCTCCAGATGGCGCGTGACCACGCCGGCGGTAGACCACAGGAAGGTCACCAGCAGCATCAAGACGACGGCGCGGTTGTGGGTGAGTTTGAAATAGCGCATGGGTTCAGTGGCGTAGGTAAGTTCAACTGGGATTGTCAGTCACAACTGATGACGACTCCCTGGCCGAGCTGCTATTTGGCATCCGGGCGCTGCCTGCCGGCAAGCGCAAGGACATGTTGAATCAGGCCCTTGACGGACTGATGGGATTGTTCAGGAATCGTGTGTTGCCATTCGACACCGATGCAGCGCGGTGCTACGCCGATCTGGCCGTGACCGCCAAGAACAGCGGTAAGGGATTTCCCACACCTGACGGCTACTTTGCCGCAATCGCAGCATCGAGGGGGTTCAGCGTCGCATCACGCGACACGGCCCCCTTCGAAGCGGCGTGCATCTCGGTCATTAATCCTTGGCAAGCGTAGGCAGCGACGTAGCCCAAAACTGGCGACACCATTGAAATTGGCGGTTGGTATGAAGGTGATCGTTTGCTTGGCTGCGTCATACGACGCGCTACCGTTAGTGGCGGCATTTGTGAGGCCCGCAAAACTCACCGTACCCGTGTTGGATTTGTCATTCTTGAGCAACTGCGCAACACTAAAATGAATATGCCTCATCAAGACAAGGTGGTGCCTTATTGCAGCCAGAGGATGCTACACGCGGGCAATTCCAATGCAGCAGGCATCGACAATTTGTTGGACAGTCTGATTTTCAGCAGACAGTACCACCTGGCACAGATGTTCGAGCCCCCCGGTGCCAATCGGAAGTTCATCCACCATCGATTGCAGCTGACCCGTCACTTCTGCGCGCTCCCAATTAAAGGGTTGACCTGTGGGTGTAAAGCTGCGCGTGACCGTTTGACCGTCGGCGAGATCCACCTCCAGGACAAACGAGCGTGGTTGTAACCCGAGGTTGGCATGCACCTCGATCTTGTCTATCAGGCCTTTCAGGGACGGATCATTGAGCCGCTTCAGGTCGCTGCCAATCAGCCTGCGCTGAATCAATGCGACCGCCAGGCAGAACTGGCTGCTCATAAGCGTCGCGCCAATGTCGGCAAACGGCCCTCTTGAGTCCGTGCCCGGGTAAGCGGCTTCAGCCGCAGGCAGCGTCAAACGGACGGCGGAAACATGGTCTACCCTGAAATTGCTCTGGCTTGCGAGGGCAATGGCCTCGCGCACGGGCCCCTGCAGGATGGCGCAAACCGGGTAAGGCTTGTAAGTCACATCCAGGCTGCGCCATACCGTGCCGAGATCCTTGCCGACCTCACTGACATCCTCCAGGTCCCCCATGAACGCCGTGTAAAAACCGGCCTTGCCTTCCAGAGCATCGGGCGCGCCGGTGCATCCCGCAGCGGCCAGCCGGGCCGCAATAATGCCGTTGCGGGCGGCCATGCCGACCTGGATTTGCCATTCATGGGTTCCGGCGACCCAGGTTTGGTTGGTTCCCGCGGCCATGCTGGCGGCGATGCCCAGCGCATTGGCGGTGGCACCTGCGTTGAGTTCGAGCAGGCGTGCCACAGCGGCGGCGGAACCGAAGACACCAAAGATGCCGCTGGCCCTAAAGCCGCGGGCTGTGGTGCGTTTGGCGAAGTCCTGACTGATTGCGCCGGCGGCTTCGTAGCCGGCCACCAATGCGGTGATCATCTGTTTGCCGGAACTCCCCAGTTGCTCCCCCACCGCGAGCACGGCCGGCGTGATAGTCGCGCCAACGTGGGTCAAGCCCGGAAAGTACACGTCATCCTGGGCGCGGGAATGCATCAGTGCCCCGTTGACAAGCGCCGCAGTTTCCGGACTGGCCGCCTTGCCGCTGAGCAGCAGGCGGGCAGATGCACCCGGTCCGCTCTCACCCAGTGCCTCCGCGAAAGCCACCACCGGACTAAGCAAGGGGCCACCCGCAACGGCCATTCCAAGGTTGTGAAGAAGACTGACCTTGCACTTTTCCCGGACCTTGGGCGGCAAACCCTCGTAGTCCAGTGCTGAGGTGAAGGCGGCAATGCGTTCAGTTAGGGTGTTCATGTCGAGGCGTCTCCAGGAGAGTTTTAGCGTGCGGGTTGCAAGAAATATGTTTGCTCGTTTTTAACGTGACGGCTCGATGATCAGCTTGCCGAATACCTGCCGGCTTTCCATCAAGGCCTGGGCTTTCGTCAAATCCTCCAGCGAAAAGACCTGCTGGATCACGGGCTTGATCTTGCGCTGCTCGACCAGGCGCAGGACGTTCATGAAATCGTCCCGAGAGCCGGCGAAGGAACCGATGATGGTGTGCTCTTTAACGAACAAGTGCCACAAATTGATGTTGACCGAGAAACCCGAATGTCCGCCGCAGGTCACCAGCCGGCCACCACGCGCCAGGGACCGCAGGCTGCCCTCCCAGGTCGCTGCACCAACGTGCTCAAACACCACATCCACGCCGCGGCCCCCCGTCCACTTGCGCACCTGCTCGGGCC
>JANOMD010000441.1:0-2381 GCA_031420135.1 Rhodoferax sp.
GTTTCGATCAGCCTCGTCCTTCGCATGCAGCGCTAGTTTGTTCCCGTCTGTTTTAGGCCTGCCTATTTTATTGGTCACCGCCACTTTGCCACTGCACTGTAAGTTATTGATTTACCAATGAAAAAGGCCTCTGAGTATCGCTACTTAGAGGCCTTTAGAGTGTCCACTGGTCGGTGTGAAAGGATTCGAACCTTCGACCCCTTGCACCCCATGCAAGTGCGCTACCAGGCTGCGCCACACACCGATCTGAGCGGCTATTGTAACCCGCTGCAATCGCCAGATTCAGTGCGTGGCCAGCAACAGGTTGCGGATCTCGAACAACTCCTTTCGGACCAGCAGCAGTTGGTCCAGGCCACCCTGGTTCAATTCCTCATTCTGGCTGTCTTCAAAATCCTCGAGTTCAGAATCGCTGACCTCAAGAACCTCCACGCCTTCGAGCATGACTTCACCGTTTCGCTTTTTGTCGCGTTCTGCCTGAACGATCTCCTGCATTTTGTTGCGGGCACCGCTGATGGTGAAGCCCTGGTCGTACAACAAATCCCGAATTCGGCGAATCATCAACACTTCGTGATGCTGGTAATAGCGGCGATTGCCCCGGCGCTTCATCGGGCGTAGCTGCGTGAATTCCTGCTCCCAATAGCGAAGCACATGGGGTTTGACGCCGCACAAATCCCCTACTTCACCAATGGTGAAATAGCGTTTTGCGGGAATGGCGGGGAGTGCTTTCTCCATTGAAATCAAGATGATAGGAGTGAAAGCTTCTAGGTTACTCTAAGTTGTGCGCTTGTGTAAAGCGACAAATTGGCTTATGCGAAAATGTAACAAAACTGTGACAAATATGCGTCAAAGAGACGGTGTTCTCGAACAGCGGCGAAGCCAAAAATGGACCCCTGCCAGGCTGCCAGGCTGCCAGGCTGCCAGGGTCGCCGTTGCAGGTTAGACTGCTCGCGCAGAAATCTTGCCTTCAGACTGAATCTGCTCCTTGAGCTTGTGGCTGGCATGAAATGTAACCACACGCCTGGCTTCGATCGGAATAGTCTCACCCGTACGCGGATTGCGCCCGGGTCGCGGTGCCTTGGTGCGAATCTGGAAATTGCCAAACCCGGAGATCTTGACATCTGAACCCTCGACCAGACTGGCGGCGATGAGGTCAAAAAAGGCGTCAATCATGTCCTTGGATTCACGCTTGTTCAGGCCGATTTGTTCGAACAATAACTCGGCGAGTTGCGCCTTGGTCAGGGCTGGCGTTTCCAGGCTATCTACGGCAAATTCCATCGTCCCCTCGTTTCTTGATTTTTCGTTAACGTGAAAGAACATTCATGCATCGGGGCGCTTCGCTTCGCGTGCATGACCGTTAGACGCATTGAAGGCGTCAACTGCGCTGGCGAGCACCCAAGTCTTGCGCCAACTGGGCAATCACACTTTGCACCGCACTTTCAATTTGCGCATCGGTCAAAGTCGCATCCGCGCTGTTCAATGTTAATCGCACCGCGAGGCTTCGCTCAGGCGTATTCGACGTAGCGCCTTCGGGGGCCGACTTAGGACGGTAGATGTCGAACAGCTTGGCCTCGCGCAGTAGGCCTTGCGTGGGTGCTGACCAGATGGATTTCAACAGCAACGCGTGCGTGACATGGTCGGCCAACAGCACGGCGATATCACGCTGCACGGCTTGAAATTTGGCGATGGCGGTAAACGCGGGCAGCGCGCGCTGCAACACCGCGTCGAGCGCCAGTTCAAACAACATCGGCGCGCTGGGCAGATCAAACGCCTGGCGCCATTGCGGATGCAGCTCGCCGACAAAACCAATCGCCATGCCGTTAAGCAGCACTTTGGCACAACGACCGGGGTGCATGGCAGGGTGTTCAGACGGCTCAAACACCGGTTGTTGTGGAGCCAGCAAGGCTTGCACATCGCCTTTGACATCATAAAAATCAACCGGCTGCTCTTGACCGCTCCACTGCAAAGCACTCGCACTGCCAGCAGCGAGGCCCGCAATACGCATCGGCTGATGAATGCCGTCAACGCTCGTATCAGAGCTTTTGACCGATGCATCGCGCATGAACACACGGCCCAGCTCGAACACGCGCACCCGATCTGCTTTGCGATCCAGGTTGAATTTCAGCACCTGCAACAGCGAGCCCATTAATGAAGAACGCATCACATTCAACTGGCTGGCAATCGGATTGAGCAGTTTGATCGGGTTGGCATTGCCAGCCAAATCACGCTCCCAACGCTCTTCAACAAAGCTGAAATTGATGGTCTCGGTGTAGCCCAAACCTGCCAACGACCTGCGCACGGCAAAACGGCTTTGAAGCGCCTCACTGCGCGCTTGGGGCTCCACCGGCGCTATCGGGGCGGTGGTGGGCAAGTTGTTGAAGCCA
>JANOMD010000442.1:0-8587 GCA_031420135.1 Rhodoferax sp.
GGACACGTCTGCTGTTCTCTTGCTGCTTTGGCCACGACCGAACTGTCGTCTGGCGAGTAGCCAAACAACTCCAAAATCTTTTTAGCCATGGGCGACCAGAGCACTGGTGTTGGCGTTCGCCTCCAAATGGTCTCTTACAGCATTGGCGATTGCCGCAGCCATCAATACCGGCACCGCGTTGCCAACCTGGACATACTGTGAGACTCGCGAGCCCAGAAAGCGGTATTGATCGGGGAAAGACTGCAACCGCGCCGCTTCACGTACCGACAGTGTGCGCTCTTGGTCCGGCAGAAAAACTGTGCCCCAGTGTGGGTCGCATTTTGTCAGCACGGTGCCTGACAACCCGTCAAAACTAAGCCTGCCATAGCGTTTGGTGTGGTCGGACTTTCGAGCCTGTTGCATTCCGCTTGGCAGCAGTTCATGTGGAATATCGCGCCACGAGCCCCCCGGAGGGACGTGGCGCATCCTTTCCACGTTTTGCTTGGAGAGCCTCGCAGCAAAGTGATTGAAAGTGATGCCGTCAGGGTTGCGCAACCGCAATGCATAAGCGCTCACGGAATCAGCGGTGTAGCCAACCTCTTCAGCGCCCTCGCCCATGCTCAACCTGGGCAAATCACGAATGGCATCACCCACGTTCACCACTGGCAACAGCCGCTTTTCGTCTGCAGCATCCAGCGGAATAGTCAAGGTTCCCCCGCCACGGAAGTTGGCTCTGCCTTTTGCGAAATGTGTCGGAACTGGATGGGCCATTTCGCTGTACTGTGAACCCAGCAATATGAGTCGCCAGCGTTCTTGTGGAATCCCATAATGAGGTCCAAAGAGAATTTTTACGGAAAGGTGGTAGCCAAGTTCGTTGAACACTTGGAGAATGTTCCTGAAAATGGCGCCATCTGCCATCGACAGCAATCCAGGCACATTCTCGAAGACGAATGCTTTCGGGGAAAACTCCTCGAGAAATCGTGCGTAATGCTTGAACAGGCTGTTTCTCGGGTCATTCAGGAACCGGCTTGGCGCGTTGATTGAAAATCCCTGGCACGGCGGGCCGCCCACAAGCACATCCAAATCACCCTTTTGGATGCCCAATTTTTTTCTGAGCGTGGTCGCATTCACCTCTTCAATGGATTTGCATTCTGCCAACGTCGACGGGTGATTGTGGCGAAAGGTCTCAATCGCCTCGGGCATGAAATCATTCGCATAGAGGCAGTCATATCCCGCCTGCCTGAAGCCTTGGGTGATGCCCCCCGCCCCGCAAAAAAGATCAATGGTTGAAAGCGGCATTCGATACAGGTTTGCGACCGGTTCCGAGGCCACCAGTCGAATTCTTCTATTTCTTGTGCTTGGGCGTTTTTCCATTGCTTTGCTTACTGTTTAAATATTCAGTGTTCCAATGATATCTCACCCTGTCGGGCGCAATTCAGCGCAACGGGCGGGTGACAGACTTGAAAGCACGACTAATCTTAGCCCGCCAGTCTGGCTCGTTTGACCGTCTGCTCGGTCGCTTGCTGCTCCACCACCGTCTGCTCAATCGCCCCAAACACGCTCACCCCGTCCCGCCCTTTCATCTCGATCTTGATGGTGTCGCCATATTTCATGTAGTCGGTGGTGGGCTGGCCGTCCAAAATGGTTTCGATCGCGCGTTTTTCGGCGATGCAACTGTAGCCTTTGGGCCAGTCTTTCTTGCCGTTGACTTCGACGCCTTTGTTGCTCACGGTGCCGCTGCCAATGATCGAACCGGCCCGCACGTTGCGGGTTTTGCACAGGTGCGCGATGAGCTGGCCGAAGTGAAAGGTCATCTCCTGTCCGGCATCGCAGCGCCCCACGGTGCGACCATTCCACTGGCTTTGCAGCGTGAGGTTCAGACGGCCTGAGGCCCAGGCACTCTTGGCGCTACCGTCTTCGGATGACGCAGCAGAAAACTCGTCCAGCGTGACCGCCACCGGGCTGAACGCAGTGGCCGGTTTGCTTTGCAGAAAGCCGAAGTTTTTGGCCAGCTCATCGGGTACGAGGTGGCGCAGGCTCCAGTCGTTGGCCAGCATCACCAGGCGAATGCCGTCCAGCGCGCGGTCAGAGGTGCAGCCCATGGGCACGTCGCTGGTAATGACGGCGACCTCGGCCTCAAAATCGATGCCAAAGGCCTCGCTGGAGAAGGGCGCGTCGTCACAAGCACCTAAAAAATCATCACTGCCGCCCTGGTACATCAAGGGCTCGGTGTAGTAGTTGGCGGGCACTTCGGCATGGCGCGCCAGGCGCACCAGCTCGACGTGGTTGAGGTAGGCCGAGCCATCGGCCCACTGGTAGGCGCGCGGCAGTGGCGCCCTGCACATTTTCGGCTCGAACGGGAAGGCGTGGCGCGCGATGCCTGTGGCGTGGGCGGCATCACCTGACCGATCACCCACACGATCACCCACTCGATTCAGGGCATCGTACAAATCCTGCAACTGCGGGCTGATGAAGTTCCAGTCGTCCAGCAGCTCCTGCATGCGGTTGGCGATGCCGGTGGCGTAGTGCGCGAGTTTCAGGTTGCGCGACACCACGACCAGTTGTCCGTCGCGCGATCCGTCTTTGTAAGTGGCAAGTTTCATGGGTTTTGAAGGGGAATGGGGACAAGGCCATTCTACGAACCGAAGCTGGCAAAATTGTCCCTCATGAACAGCAAGCCCGCTCGTCCCCAAGCCGACATTCAGTCCGTCGAAGTTGGCTTTGCCCTGCTTGAAGTGCTGGCCCACGCGGTCGGACCCCTGATGCAGAGGGACCTGGCGAGACTGGTAGAGCGGCTTTCGGCCGATCTGGGGCACAGCCAGTGAACGCTGGCGCGGTGCCCGTCAAAGTGCTGGGCGTGCTGACTGCCGTGGTGGTGATGGCGCACCTGGTTGTATTGCAGCATTCGCCGCGCACCGTCCAGACGCTGGCCCACAGCCCGGCCCAGTCCTTCTCGACCCGCAGCATCGCGTCAACCCCGCCCCCGGTACCGACGCCGACGCCAGCAGGCAAAAAGCAAATTGCGCCGGTTGCGCCATCAGCGCTGGCAGCCCCCGCCAGACCCCGGACGACCCGTCCGGTGCAGCGCGGGACTTTCACCGATATCACGACGATTGGGCCCGCCGAGGTGATGGCGTTTGCAACGCCTTCGGCCATCGACTTGCCTTCGCCAATCGCGACTGAAACTGCAGCAGGTGAAACCGCCCCCTCGGACGGCAGCGCAACTGCGGCGGCGCCGGTTCCTGCTGTTGCTGAGTCATCGCAGTCACCGTCGTCGCGGTCCACGCCCACAGTCACTGCCGCAGCGGTCGATGTGACAGTTGCCGCTGCCGACAAAGTGGCGCCGAAGGTTGTGGCGAGCGCAGCGGCCGCATCGTCGTCTGCACCCTCCACTGCCACATCGCCAGCCGTCAACCTGACCTTTGCCCTGCCCGGCTCGATCCGCCTGAAGTACAACGTGGTGGCCACCAAAGGCAGCTTGAATTTCAACGCCCGCTCCGAGCTTTTGTGGCAGCAGGATGGCAGCAATTACGACTTGCGGCTTGAGGTCAGCGCTTTTTTGCTCGGGTCGCGGGTTCAAACCAGCACCGGGCGCGTGACGTCGGCGGGACTGGCACCCACGCGCTTCGCCGACAAGGTGCGAACCGAAGTGGCGGCACATTTTGAGCGCGACCGGCAGTTGGTGATCTTCAGCGCCAACACCCCGCAAATCGCACTGCTGGCGGGCATGCAGGACCAACTGAGCGTCTTCATCCAGTTGGGTGCCATGATTGCAGGCGCACCCGCCAAATACCCGGCAGGGACCGTCCTGGTGTTTGAGACCATCGGCCCGCGCTCCGGGGAAAAATGGGTGCTGACGGTGGGCGAGGAAGAGAAGTTGAACCTGCCCGGTGGCGATCTGGCTGCACTGAAGCTCACGCGCAGCCCACGCGGCGAATACGACCAGACGCTGGAATTCTGGCTGGCGCCGCAATGGGGCTACCTGCCAGCCCGCATCAAGCTCACCGAAAAAAATGGCGACTATGCCGATCAAGTCTGGCGCGCCACGGAAAGTCCTTGAGAGTCCTTGAATGTCCTTGGCGGCAACAGGGCTTCATCTTCGCGCCTGCAGGACCCAAACCTTGAATTTTGCACAGTAGGCACCATTTGTTGTGTATTGGAGTCAGCCGTTTTGGGGTAGCCGCCCGCAACCCTGTCAAAATACACCTAACCATGCACACGCTTTACGATTCGGAAACTTACTCAGTCACCCACATGCTGGCTAACGCCATCGTGGTCGAGGCGGGCGTGCCCGCAGTGCCGACGCCCCCTGCGCCGCCACAGTTGATGCGCCACGGCTTTGAGATTATCGACAAACGCAGCGGCAAAGAGGTCTACCTGGACGGCTCGTGGGCCGAACTGTTTCAGCAGCACATTTCAGCCTGGCAACTCAAGACGCCGACGCAGGAAGAAGTCGAAGGCACCCTGGAGCAATATGCAGAGCTGGCGCAGAACCCGGTCGTGATGCATTGATTCTGGGCGGCACGCAACAGTCGCACCGACTGATCTGATTCGATGCGACCCCTGCGCAGCGGCCTTTGCGTTTTGCAGTGCTGATGCCCAGAATGCCAAAAAAATTAACCTACGGGTTAATTTTTAACGGCAAAAACTGCTGAACACGCGATAAAACCAATTAAACTGGCCTCTAGCTCTCGTATTATATAGATAGTTTGCTATATTTAAAATAGCAACTCAACAACTCAACAACTCAGCAACATCGAAATTGAGCTTCCTGAAAAGCTTCTCGATGGCTGGACCCCATCAAGGCTGCTTCGCGATGGAGCCATGGTTGCCTGCGCAGGCTTCAATGCCGCGCTTATTCCGCCTTCACCCCCGCCGTGCCAATCACCTTGGCCCATTTGGCAATCTCGTCATCCAGAAATTTGGCGGCTGCTTCGGGTGAATTGCCCACCGGCTCAATCCCCAGCGCTTCAAATCTGGCTTTGATTTCGACCGAGTTGACGGCCTTGGCGACCTCGGCGTTGAGGCGGTTGACGATGTCGCGCGGCACCCCGGCCGGGGCCAGAAACAGCACCCAGGTCGATGACTCCAGCGCCGGCCCGCCGCCTTCGGCGATAGTCGGCACCTCGGGCGCGCTCGGCAGGCGTTTGGCCGAGAACATGCCCAGCGCCTTGATCTTGCCGCCGCGCACATGCGGCATCAGGGTGCTGGGCACATCCACCAGAATCTGGATGCTGCCGCCCATCAGGTCCTGCAAGGCCGGTGCGGTGCCCTTGTAGGGCACATGCACCATGTCCGCGCCGATGGTCTGCTTGAACAGCTCGGTGGTCAGGTGTGCCGCCGCGCCCACGCCCGAGGAGCCAAAGGAAATCTTGCCGGGGTTGGCGCGCGCGTAGGCCAGCAGTTCCTTCATGTCCTTGGGCGGAAAACTGTTGCCGGCGGTCATGATCAGCGGGGCAATGCCAACCAGCGAGATTGGCGCGAAACTCTTCACCGGGTCATACGGAATCCGCCCGGCATACAGGGTTGCGTTGGCGGCGTGGGCCGCAATGACGGTGAGCATGGTGTAGCCGTCCGGCGCAGACTTGGCCGCCAGATCCGCACCGAGCAGCGAGTTTGCACCGGGGCGGTTCTCCACCAGAATCGTCCAGCCGGTCTGCTCCTGGACTTTTTGCACCACCATGCGGGTGGCGTTGTCGGTGATGCCGCCGGGTGTATAGGGCACGATCCATTTGATGGGTTTGGCGGGCCAGGCGGCGCCAGACGTGGTTTGCGCCTGCACGCCCGGGCTCAGTACGGTCCATGCAACAGTGGATGCGAGGGCAATGAATTTGGTAAAACTGAATCGAATCATGGTGGCGTGGATGAGTGAGTGGGTGGGTGGGTGGGTGGGTGGCATGGCTGAGAGAATTGATGCGCAAACCACCTGCGCTATTCTCGATGCTTCAAGCCGGAATGGTCTTTATGAAAACCCGCCCCTCCTGCACACGCACCGGGAAGCAGACCAGGTTCTGGTCGCAAATTTCGGTCAGCGACTTGCCGGTTGCAATCTCAAACTGCGCGCCGTGCAGAGGGCATTCGATCACGCCGTTTTCAACAAAACCTTGCGACAGCAGCGCGCTAGCGTGCGGGCACACGTCTTGCACCGCGTGGATTTCTTTGCCCAGCAGATAGATCCCCACTGCCTGGCCGCCCACCACGACGCCCAGCGGGAAGTCGGGGTCAAGCTGGTCGCGCGCAGCAACGTCGTGCCATTCAGTCATCAGCGCGGTCTTCAAGCGTGCTTCCTGATCGCCGCTGCCAGCGTGCTCACCATCTGGTCGATGTGTGATTTTTCAACGATGAAAGGCGGCGCCAGCACCAGCGTTTCGCCGGCCGGGCGCACCATCACGCCGGTATGGAAGCATTCCAGGAAGATGTCATAGGCGCGTTTGCCCGGCAGCCCGGCAATGCTGCCCAGCTCCACCGCGCCGGCGTTGCCCAGGGTGCGGATGCCGATCACGTTGGGTAGGCCCTTCAAGAGACTGTGCATGGCGTCGCCCAGCACCTTGCCCATTTCGCCAGCGCGCGCAAACAGGTTCTCTTCCTGGAACAAATTCAAGGTGGCGACGGCGGCTGCGCAGGCCACTGGATGGCCGGAATAGGTGTAGCCGTGCATGAACTCAACCGCGTGCTCCGGGCTCTTGGCGTTGCTGGACATCATGGTGTCATAGAGCGAGTCGCGGCAAATCACGCCGCCCAGAGGAATCACGCCGTTGGTCACTGCTTTGGCAAAGTTCAGCATGTCGGGCACCACGCCAAAGTAGTCGGCGCCAAAGTTGGTGCCCAGGCGGCCAAAGCCAGTGATGACCTCGTCAAAAATCAACAAAATGCCGTGCTTGTCGCAAATCTGGCGCAGCCGTTGCAGATAACCCTTGGGCGGCAGGTACCAGCCCGCGCTGCCCGATACGGGCTCGACGATGATGGCGGCGATATTGCTGGGGTCGTGCAGCGGCAAAATGCGGTTTTCCAGCTCCAGCAAAATGTCTTCCTTCCACTCTGGCAATTCACCATGGATGTAGGCGTGGTTCACGGGGTCGTGGATGAACCGCATGTGGTCCACGCGGGGCAACAAAGCCGTGCCAAAGGTCTTGCGGTTGGCCGGGATGCCGCCCACGCTCATGCCGCCAAAACCGACACCGTGGTAAGCGCGCTCACGCCCAATGAAGACGTTGCGGTGGCCTTCGCCCCGGGCGCGGTGGTACGCCAGCGCGACCTTCATGGACGTGTCGGCGGCTTCGCTGCCGGAGTTGCAGAACAGCACCTTGTTCAGGTCGCCCGGCGCCATCGCGGCAATCATTTCGGCGGCGACAAACGCCTTGTCGTTGGTGGCCTGGAAACAGGTGGAGTAGTCCAGCGTATCGAGCTGTTTCTTGATGGCTTCGTTGATCGGCTTGCGGTTATGGCCCGCTGCCACGCACCACAGGCTTGAAATGCCGTCAATGACTTTGCGGCCATCGTGGGTGGTGAAAAACATGCCATCCGCCGCCACAATGACGCGGGGGTTGTCCTTGAAACTGCGATTCGGCGTGAAGGGCAACCAATGGTTGTCCATGTTGAAGTCAACTTTTGCCATGTTTATCTCCTATGCGAACTATTGCAATAATGGGGCTGCAATCATGCCAGTTTAATGAAATCCGTACATTGACTTTTAAAGGTGCCAGACATGTCCGTTCATCCCATCACTTCATCAGTGGCAGTTGACCCACTGGCCGAGGCCAAAATACAACTTGCAGCGGCGCATCGGCTGGCCGTGCTGCACGACCTTGAGGAAGGTATCGACAACCACTTTACCGTCTCGGTTCCGGGCCGCGACGACCAATTCCTGATCCTGCCGTTTGGCCTGCATTGGTCTGAGGCCCGCGCCAGCGACATGATTGTGTTCAATGAGGCTGGGCAGACGCTGGCTGGCAACGGTGTGGTGGAACTCTCCGCGCAGTGCATCCATGCGCCGATTCACCGCATCACCGGCGCCAAGGTGGTGCTGCACACGCACCAGACCTGGGCGATCGCGCTGAACATGCTGCAGGCCAACCGGTTGCTGCCCACCACACAAACGGCCGCGTTCTTCCATGGCCACATTGCCTACGACAACACCTACACCGGCCTTGCCGATTCGACCGAGGAAGGCGAGCGCCTGGCCGCCGTGGTCGGTAACAAGCACATCATCTTCATGAAGAACCACGGCGTGGTCGTGACCGGCGACACCGTGGCGCAGGCGTATCGGCGGCTGTACAAGCTAGAGCGCGTCTGCCGCAACCAAATACTTGCCATGGGCACGGGCCAGCCCCTCGCGGTGTTGAGCGATGAAGTGGTTGCCCGCGTGCAAGCCCCCAACCTGGACGACCGCCATTCGCGTGCTGAGCGCGAACGCCTGTTTTTTGAAGCGATGATGCGCATCCTGGACCGCGAGTTGCCGGGCTACGCGGACTGAATAGAAAATTTGGCGCTAGTCCTCGTGAAGTAAGTGTTGAGAGCTTCTGAGTTCAAAGCGATCACAGTTATTTTCGACGACCGCCCGCCCCACTCCAGCGCCCCGAAGGCGCGCAACTGCAGCGCAACAAGCCCG
>JANOMD010000443.1:0-2110 GCA_031420135.1 Rhodoferax sp.
CTGCAACAGCGTCGTCTTGCCCGCGCCGGACGGGCCAATCACCGCAACTTGCTCGCCAGCGCGAACTTGCAGCGTCAACGCCTTGAGCGCCGATGCGGCTCCTGCGCGCGCTGCCGGATGGCGCGCGCTTGCATTTTGCAGTTCAATGTTCAAACCAGCGTTCCAGGCTTATCACAGCAGCCCGGCACTGCGTGCAGCAGATTCCAGGCCTTTGTAGTTTTCAGGGGTGGTAGGTACATAGCGGGTCGCGCGATTGAGGCGCAAAATTTCAGCATGTTCTGGGTTGGCGGGGTTCAGCGCCAGGAAAGCGGCCTTGACCTTTTCTTGCATCGCTGCGGGCATGTCTGCATGCACCGACCAGTTGTAATTGAAATAAGGAGGCGTAGTGTAAAACACGTCAACCGCTTTGGTGTCGACCTTGTTCTCACTCACAAATTTCTTCCAGACCGTGATGTCCAACGCGGCAGCATCGACTTTGCCGCTAACGACTGATGCAATGGTGGCATCGTGCGCTCCACTGTAAGCGATGCGACGGAAATCTTTCTCCGGGTCAATCGAGGCCTGCAACAAAAAGCTGCGTGGCATGAGATGCCCAGAGGTGCTGCTTTGTGAGCCGAAGGATACTTGTTTGCCCTTCATGTCGGCAAGCTTCTTTATGCCCGAATCCGTTTTTGCAATGAACACGGATTGGAATCGTGTGTCTTCCTCGCGCTGGGCCAAGGGCACAATCTTGCCGCCCGAACGCAGGTTCGCCTGCACGTGGGTGAAGCCACCAAACCACACCAAATCAACTTTCTTGTTCACCAGGGTTTCCACAGCGGCGGGGTAATCACTGACAGGCGTGAACTCCACCTTGACGCCCAATGTCTTTTCCAGATAGCTCGCAAGTGGCGTGAACTTGCGTATCTGCTCGGTTGCGGCTTCTTCCGGGATGGTGGTGACCTTAAAAACCTGTTGTGCGTGACTTAAAGAGCCAAACATGACGACAGCGCAAGTCATCAAGGCGCGAAAAGTGCGGGAAGGGGAAAAGCTGACCATGTGAAACTCCAGTTAAAAGCGTTGAAGGACTTGGATTAGACTCGAATCCGTGCTTTTTCGCTGGCCACGACCCTCGTGGAAAATCGTTGTAAGGCCATTGATTTTCAAACGACGACACCCTTGGTCTTCGCACTGCACAATTCCTTACTTCTCCTTTCAAAGCCTTTGTTCCGCTCATGCCAAAACCCCGTGTTGTTATCGTCAGCCCTGCCCTTGCCAATGCGAACAACGGCAACTGGCAAACGGCTTGGCGCTGGTCGCGGATGTTGAGGCATGAATTTGAGGTTGAGATCACGCAAAAGTGGAATGGCAACCCCTTTGATGTGATGTTGGCGCTGCATGCAAGGCGCTCTGCGGACTCGATTGTGCTGTGGGCTGAATCAAAAGGCTGCACGGCCAACACACCGGGCCTGGGCGTGGTGCTCACCGGAACCGACCTGTACCGGGACATCCACAGCGATGCACTGGCCCAGCGCTCTTTGGTGCTTGCGAAAAAGCTGGTCGTTTTGCAAGAGCTGGGCATTCAATCGCTGGCTGCGGCACATCGTGGCAAAGCACAGGTTATTTTTCAATCGACCAGCTCACGCCAAACGCTGGTGAAGCCAACACGCCATCTGCGCGCACTGATGGTGGGCCACTTGCGGGATGAAAAATCGCCCCAGACGCTGTTTGCGGCTGCGCGCTTGCTGAAAGGTCACCCCAGCATCTTGATTGATCACATTGGCGAACCGCTGGATGATGAATTGGCACAGCAGGCCCGCGCTACCGCGCAGGTCTGTCCCAACTACCGCTGGCTGGGCGGCCTGCCGCATGAGGCAACGCGACGCAGAATTCAACGCGCGCATGTGCTGATACATGCCAGTCGCATGGAAGGCGGTGCCCATGTCGTGATGGAGGCGGTGTGCAGCGCAACGCCCGTGCTGGCTTCCAAAATCGATGGCAATGTGGGCATGCTGGGTGCCAGCTACCCTGGCTATTTCGAACTGGGAGATGCAGCCGGGTTGGCCGACCTGCTGATAAAGGTTCGAGATCAACAAACCAGCAATGCCCCCCTGCCAAATCACTCACTCAT
>JANOMD010000444.1:0-3252 GCA_031420135.1 Rhodoferax sp.
GGCTGCGGGCAATCCCGCCACGATGCGGTCAACCGGAAGTGGCTCCATGATGACCCCCGTCGAAAAGGGCAAAATTTCGTCGGCAGCAACGCCCAGGCGCTGTGCCAAAGCCGTGCAGGTGCTGCGGGCGCGGGTCAAACCGTCTTGCCCGGTGCCGGCATTTGCATTGCCGGTGTTGATCACCATGGCCCGGATGCCAGTGCCTTTTTCAAGGTGCTCCCGGCAAACCTGAACTGGAGCGGCACAAAAACGGTTTTGCGTGAAGACGCCCGCGACCGAGGCACCCGCATCAATCAGCACAACCGTGAGGTCTTTGCGATTGGCCTTGCGAATACCGGCCTCGGCAACCCCCATGCGCAGCCCCGCAATGGCAAAAAGCTGTGCCGGGTCAGGCGGCGGCAAATTGACTGGCATAGACGTCTTTCAGGCTAGCTTGCCGTGACACTGTTTGTATTTTTTGCCGCTGCCACACGGGCAGGGTTCATTGCGGCCAACCCGAGGCAAATCAGCACCTGGCATGGCCTGGCGAGTTCGCACCGTTTCCTCATCCAGAACCGCCACCACTTCGCCCGTTCCGGTCGGCGCGGTGTAGGTTCTGTTCACAATGTTTTCACCGCGCTGCTCCATCTCCACCGCGGCCTGTTCCAGTTGCTCGGATGACTGCACCTTGACCGTCATCAGTACCTTGGTGATTTCATTTTTGACCGAATCGAGCAATTGGCCAAACAGTTCAAACGCCTCACGCTTGTACTCCTGCTTGGGCTGCTTCTGCGCGTAGCCGCGCAGGTGAATGCCCTGACGCAGGTAGTCCAGCGCGCTGATGTGTTCTCGCCAATTCGTGTCGATGCTCTGCAGCAGCACCATCCGCTCGAACTGCACAAAATTCCCGGCACCCACCTGCTCCACCTTGACTGCAAAGGCATCGTTGGCAACTTTCTTGACGTGCTCCAGAATTTCCTCATCCGTGATGGCGCTGGCGGCCTGCACCAGGGCCTGCACTGACGATTCGATCTGCCATTCGTCGGCAAGCACCTTGTCCAGGCCAGCCACGTCCCACTGCTCTTCAACCGATTCCACTGGCACGTACTGGCGCACCAGGTCGGTAAAGCAACCTTCCCGAAGCGAAGTGATCTGCGCGCTCAGGTCAGTTGCGTCAAGGATTTCATTGCGCTGCTGGTAAATGACTTTGCGCTGGTCGTTGGAGACATCGTCATATTCAAGCAACTGCTTGCGCATGTCGAAGTTGCGCGCCTCCACCTTGCGTTGCGCGCTTTCGATGCTGCGCGTCACCATGCCCGCCTCAATCGCCTCACCATCCGGCATCTTGAGCCGGTCCATGATGGCCTTGACACGCTCCCCCGCAAAAATGCGCATCAGTGAATCATCCAGGCTCAGGTAAAAGCGCGATGAACCCGGGTCACCCTGGCGCCCGGAACGGCCACGCAGCTGGTTGTCAATGCGCCTCGATTCATGCCGCTCGGTCGCGATGATGCGCAAGCCACCGACCGACTTGACCGACTCGTGGTCCTGTGTCCATTGGGTGCGGATCTGTTCGACCTGCCGCTGCCGTGCTGCGCTATCCATCGCCTCATCAGCCTCGACCGCGCTGATCGCCTTTTCCATGTTGCCGCCCAGCACGATGTCCGTGCCGCGCCCGGCCATGTTGGTGGCGATGGTGATCATTTTAGGGCGACCCGCCTGCGCCACGATGTCAGCCTCGCGTGCGTGCTGCTTGGCATTGAGCACCTGATGCGGCAGCTTCTCTTTCTCAAGCAACGCGGCAATGATTTCCGAGTTTTCAATGGATGTGGTTCCGACCAGAACCGGCTGGCCCCGGTCATGGCATTCACGGATATCCTTGATCGAGGCTTCGTACTTTTCGCGCGTGGTCTTGTAGACCCGGTCCAGCTGGTCGTCGCGAACGTTGGCCCGGTTGTGTGGCATCACCACCGTCTCCAGCCCATAAATCTCCTGGAACTCGTAGGCTTCTGTATCGGCCGTGCCGGTCATGCCGGCCAGCTTGCCGTAAAGGCGGAAGTAGTTCTGGAACGTGATGGAGGCCAAAGTCTGGTTCTCTGGCTGAATGCTCACGCCTTCCTTGGCTTCCACGGCCTGGTGCAAGCCATCGCTCCAGCGGCGCCCCGACATCAGTCGCCCGGTGAATTCGTCAACAATCACGATCTCACCTTCCTGCACCACGTAGTGCTGGTCACGGTGGTAGAGGTGGTTGGCCCGCAGTGCCGCATACAGATGGTGCATGAGGGTGATGTTGGCCGGGTCGTACAGCGTTGCGCCTTCCGGAATCAAGTTCAGGTCAAACAGGATCTTCTCGGCGCTTTCGTGGCCCTGTTCGGTCAGGAAAACCTGATGGCTTTTTTCATCCAGCGTGAAATCGCCTGGTTTGGTCACGCCTTCTCCGGTGCGGGGGTCGGCTTCACCTTCCTGACGGGTCAACATCGGCACTACCTTGTTGATGGCCAGGTACAGACTGGTATGGTCTTCGGCTTGCCCGCTGATGATCAACGGGGTGCGGGCTTCGTCAATCAGGATCGAGTCCACTTCGTCCACGATCGCGTAATTAAGACCGCGCTGGACCCGGTCCGCCACCTCGTAGACCATGTTGTCCCGCAGGTAGTCAAAGCCGTACTCGTTGTTGGTTCCGTAGGTGATGTCGGCCCGGTACGCGGCCTGCTTTTCCTCGCGGGGCATCTGGGGCAGGTTGATGCCCACCTCCATGCCAAGGAAGTTGTACAGCTTGCCCATCCACTGTGCGTCGCGGTTGGCCAGGTAGTCATTCACCGTGACCACGTGCACGCCTTTGCCGGTCAGTGCATTCAGGTAAACCGGCAGTGTTGCCGTCAGGGTCTTGCCCTCGCCGGTGCCCATCTCCGAAATTTTGCCGTCGTGCAGCGACATGCCACCCAACAATTGCACATCAAAATGCCGCATTTTCATGACGCGCTTGGAGCCCTCCCGCACCACCGCATACGCTTCGGGCAACAACGCATCCAGCGTCTCACCCTTTGACACGCGGTCGCGGAACTCCTGCGTCTTGGCTTTGAGCCCGTCGTCAGTCAGTTTTTCAAGCCCGGCCTCCATCGCATTGATGCGGGAAACCACGGTGCGGTACTGCTTGAGCAGGCGATCGTTGCGACTGCCGAATATTTTTGTCAGGAAGTTGGTTGGCATGAATGCAAGACCGCCACGCCAACCCACCTGGGCCAACGAAGCGGTGCAATCCTTTATTTAGTC
>JANOMD010000445.1:0-1851 GCA_031420135.1 Rhodoferax sp.
TCCACTTCAATGGGGTGGTCGGGCAGGGGCTGCTGGTGCAGGTTGAAGTCGAAAAACAGCCTGGGCCACCAGCGGGACAGGTTCACCAGGCCAAAGGCGCGTACAAATGAGCGCCAGGGTGTCGGAATGGCTCGTCGCGCACCGACTTGCTCGCTGCCGTCCACATTGGTCAACAAGCCGCCCACCATGCCAACCTGCGGGTCGGAATCCAGCGCCTTGACCAGTTCTGCCAGCGCGCCCGGCTTGAAGGAGCAATCCGGGTTCAAAAACAGCACGTAAGGCGCTGTCGATGCACGCAAGCCCGTGTTACAAGCGCTTGCAAAACCGGCATTGATCGGGTTTTTGATGATCTGCAAATGCGGCAACCCGGCCAGCGCGTCCAGGCTTCGATCCTGCGAGGCGTTGTCTACCACCACGATTTCAACGTCAACCGGGCAATTCAGAATTGAATCGACACAACCGCGCAGCAACACGCCGGCGTTGTAGTTAACAATAATGACTGAAATCAGGGCGCTCACAGGGGGTTACGGCCGGTTGACGCAAGTGTTAGGGCTGAAGCAATGCCAGAACAGCAAAGTCAAATGTCGCATGCAGGTGTGGTAGTCAAGGGTAAATACTAGGCGAGGCTATTTTAAAGCGCATAACTCGATTGTGGTTAGCATTGTTGGGAGTCGCTTGCAAGCTATTTTACAGTTTGCCCTTACCATACCCGCTCATTTGACCCGATTCAGCCCCTAAAAATGTGTTTCCATCCATGACAACTGCGGCGCCAAGCTTGCCCAACCTGATCTTTCCAGAGGCCAGGCTGGCCCGCCTGGGCGAGTTGTTGGTCAGCAACGGCAGGCTTTCAGCCCGCGACCTGGACCGCGCTGAAGCTGCGCGTGGCGAAACCGGCGGCGCTTTGGGTGCCGTACTGGTCAATTTGGGGTTGGTGTCGGAGGTCGATGTGGCACAGGCGCAGGCTCAATTGCTGGGCGTGCCTTACGCCTCGGCCGAGAGCTTTCCCGAGGTCGCACCGGAGATTGAGGGCTTGCAGCTTGACTTTATGCGTACGCACCACGTTTTTCCGCTGCGGTTTGACGGCAACACCTTGACCGTGGCCATGGCGGCACCCGATGATGATTTCGTCGTCAAGGCCATCGGCCTGGCCAGCGGCCTGACGGTGCAGCCCTGTGTGGCGCTGGAATCGGACATCCAGCGCGCGCTTTCCTCCAACGAAGTGATTGTCGATTCCGACAATTCGACCGAATTTGAGGCGGATTCGGGCGATTTTGTCGAACACCTCAAGGACCTCGCCAGCGTGGCCCCGGTGATTCGCATGGTCAACCAGATCATTGGCCGGGTGACCGACTTGCGTGCCTCGGACATTCACCTGGAACCATTTGACGACGGTCTGCATGTCCGCTACCGGGTGGATGGGGTCATTTACACCTCGGAAGTCGTCTCGCCCCAGCACAGCGCCGCCGTCAACTCGCGCATCAAGCTGATGGCGCACCTGGACATTGCCGAGCGCCGCCTGCCGCAGGATGGCCGCATCAAAACCCGCGTCAAGGGCCGCGAGCTGGATTTGCGGGTCTCTACGGTGCCCACAGTTCACGGCGAAAGCGTCGTCATGCGCGTGCTGGACCGCTCCAGTGTTCGCTACAGCCTGGACTCGATGGGCTTTGCACCCGAAAACCTGGCGGGTTTCAACCTGCTTCTGGCCCGCCCGCATGGCATTTTGTTGATCACTGGCCCAACCGGGTCGGGTAAGACGACCACGCTGTACACAGCGCTGTCCAAGTTGGACGCCAGCGCCCACAAGATCATCACCGTGGAAGAGCCGGTCGAGTACCAGCTTGAAGGCATCAA
>JANOMD010000446.1:0-15144 GCA_031420135.1 Rhodoferax sp.
CAAAGCTAGGAACACCCCCCGGCTTGCCCACTTCGTGTGGCCTCTTTCCCCCTTGCAGGGGGCAACACCAGTGGCCCGGCAGAGCCGGATCCACGGTGTTTGCTGGAACGGTGGCTTGCTTCGCCCGCCACAGGGCCAAGCAAGTCGGTCAATCAATGAAAGTTTGAATCTATGACGCTACCGGCACCCAACATCGTTCTCAACGTCAACGGCATTGAGGTCATCTACAACCACGTGATCCTGGTGCTCAAGGGCGTGTCGCTGCATGTGCCCGAAGGAAAAATCGTCACGATTCTAGGCGGCAACGGCGCGGGCAAAACCACCACCTTGCGCGCTGTGTCCAACCTGCTCAAAGGCGAGCGTGGCGAGGTCACCAAAGGCTCGATCGAACTGCGCGGCGAGCGCATTGAAAACCTCACGACCGCCGATCTGGTGCAGCGCGGCGTGGTTCAGGTGATGGAAGGCCGGCACTGTTTTGCGCACCTGACCATCGAAGAAAACCTGTTGGTAGGCGGCTACACCCGCAAGAACAAAGCGGAGGTAGCGGCCAATCTGGAAAAGGTCTATGCCTACTTCCCGCGCCTGAAAACACGGCGCACCAGCCAGGCCGCCTACACCTCGGGCGGCGAGCAGCAGATGTGCGCCATTGGCCGCGCCCTGATGGCGAACCCGACCATGCTGCTGCTCGACGAGCCCTCCATGGGCCTGGCCCCGCAGATCGTGGAGGAGGTGTTTGAGATCGTCAAAGACCTGAATCAAAAGGAGAAAGTCACTTTCCTGCTGGCCGAGCAAAACACCAATATGGCGCTGAGGTACTCGGACTACGGCTACATCATGGAATCAGGCCGCATCGTGATGGATGGCATTGCGTCGGACCTGGCGAGCAACGAGGACGTGAAAGAGTTTTACCTGGGCACCGGTGGCGGTGGCGAGAAGAAGAGCTTCAAAGACGTTAAAAGCTACAAGCGGCGCAAGAGGTGGTTGGCGTGAGTGAATTTTTCGACGCGCTGGAAACGCGCCAACCAGCGGACCGAGAAGCAGCGTTAATGGTCGCGCTGCCTGCGCAAATCACCCACGCGCAGAAAAACTCTTCGGCGATGGCGGAAATTCTGCGCGGCGTTGATGCGTCAAAAATAACCAGCCGGGAGGCACTTTCAAAGCTGCCAGTTACCCGTAAAAGCGAGTTGCTGGATCGGCAAAAAGCGGCGCGCGCCAAATCCGGTGGTGTGGAGATGTTCGGTGGTTTTTCCACCTTGGTGCGCGGCTCCAAAATGCCGCGCGTGTTCGCTTCGCCCGGCCCGATTTACGAGCCCGATGGTGCCGGCCCCGATTACTGGCGCGGGGCACGTAGTTTGTACGCGGCAGGGTTTCGGTCTGGCGATCTGGTTCACAACGCTTTCAGTTACCACATGACACCGGGTGCCTTCATCATGGAGTCTGCCGCCCACGCGATTGGCTGCACGGTGTTTCCAGCGGGTGTCGGCCAAACCGAGCAGCAACTGGAGGTCATTGCCGACCTGAAACCCAGCGCCTACCTGGGTACACCCAGCTTTCTGCGCATCCTGGTTGAGAAGGCGACGCAGGCCGGCAGTGACATCAGCAGCTTGACAAAAGGACTCGTGGGTGGCGAGGCGTTTGTGCCCAGCCTGCGGGATTGGTTTGCCGAGCGCGGTTTAACCGTCTTTCAAAGCTACGCCACCGCGGATTTGGGGTTGATTGCCTACGAGACCAGCGCCCGCGAAGGCTTGGTGCTGGACGAGGGCGTAATTGTCGAGATCGTGCGCCCCGGCACGGGCGATCCGGTGGCGCCAGGCGAGGTGGGTGAGATGGTCGTCACCACGCTGAACCCGTCTTACCCGCTGATTCGATTTGCCACGGGCGATCTGTCAGCCCTGCTGCCGGGCCACTGCCCCACGGGCCGCACCAATGTCCGTATCAAAGGCTGGATGGGCCGTGCTGACCAAACCACCAAAATCCGCGGCATGTTTGTACACCCCAAGCAGGTAGACGATATCGTCAAACGCTTTCCTGAAGTGGCCAAAGCCCGCCTCGTCGTCGCCGGTGAAATGGCCAACGACAACATGACGCTGAAGGTCGAAACCGCGTGCAGCGGCCCGGACGCATTGGCGCAAAAAATCAGTGATGCCATTCGTGATGTGACCAAGCTGCGTGGCGATGTCGAACTGGTAGCCCTAGGCAGCCTGCCCAACGACGGCAAAGTGATCGAAGATGCGCGCAGCTATAAGTAGTACCTCAAAATAGTATTCAAAAATAGTTGATGATGTTGGTCTGCCCGGCCTTCTTTCTGGAAACCACCCCATGCCTAAATTCAAGTTGAATCGTCGTCTTGCTCTCGGATGGATGGCTCTGGCCGCTGTCACCACGGTGGCCTTTGAGGCATCAGCCCAAACCGCGTGGCCCGCCAAGCCTGTGAAAATCGTGGTGCCCTTCGCACCGGGCGGAACGACGGATTTGCTGGCCCGCGCCATGGCGACCGAGCTTTCCAAAGCCTTCCCGCAGCCCTTCATCGTGGAGAACCGTGCGGGTGCAGGGGGCAACGTCGGAGCTGATGCGGTGGCGAAATCTGCGCCTGACGGCTACACCATTCTGATGGCCACGGTGGGCACGCACGGCATCAATAAATCACTCTACGCCAAGCTGCCGTATGACCCGCAAAAGGATTTTGCGCCTATCACGCTGGTTGCGGGTGTGCCCAACGTGATGATCATGAACGCCGAGCTGGCCAAACAACTGAACATCAATAGCGTGCCGGATTTCATCAAGTACGCGCGCGCCAATCCTGGCAAGCTCAACATGGCCTCCAGCGGCAATGGCACGTCGATTCACCTCTCAGGCGAGCTGTTCAAGTCGATGGCGGGCGTGTTCATGACGCACATTCCCTACACCGGCTCTGCCCCGGCGTTGCTCGGCATGATCTCGGGCAATGTCGATGTGATGTTTGACAATTTGCCCACCGCCCTGCCGCAGATCAAGAGCGGCAAACTCAAGGCCTTTGCCGTCACCAGTGCGCAACGCTCCAGTGCCGTGCCCGAGCTGCCGACCATCGAAGAGGCTGGCAAGCTCAAAGGCTATGAGGCCAGCAGCTGGTTTGGCCTGGTGGCTCCAGCGGGGACATCGCCTGACATCGTCATCCGCCTTCAGCAGGAAGTGACCAAGGCACTGGCTAGTCCTGCGGTCAAGGAAAGGCTGGTTGCGCAAGGTGCCATTTTGGGCGGAAATACGCCGCAAGAATTCGCTGCGTTCATTGATTCAGAAATCAAAAAATGGGCCCCAGTTGTCAAGACCTCAGGCGCCAAGGTTGATTGACGATTCAATGCGCAGTTGAGGCCGGGGCTACACGCCCCACACGATTTCTGCGTTGGCGCTTTCACACCGGCGCATCATTTCGATCAACGGGTGAGCGCGCTGGCGCAACGACACAGCTTCAAACTGCGGTGCAGTCTGGCCGTCGGCTTGAGCCTGTGCCACTGCCGCCTTTTGGTCTGCTTCTTCCTGGTTGATGGCAGTGTTGAGCCCCTCTGCTGCGGCTTTCATCTGGGCTGGCCGCAGAATGCCTTGGGCACCAAATTCACGTCCCGTCGCGTTGCCTATGATGTCGAGCACGCGTTTGCCATTGGCCTGCAACATGATCACGTCGCCGGCCGCCTTGGATTTGAATTTGTAAAGCATTTGTAGGACGCACGGGTTGGGTTAAGGTTCGGTCGTGCCGGTACCGATCAGGATTGATTGTGCCCCATTTGCGCGTATCAAGCGCGGGACCCAGCGCCTGAAATTAATTCCTAAAATCAGCGCCTGGATTTCGTTGCACTGAGTTGCCGTTCAGGTAGTCGCTCACGTGGCCGCTCGGGCTGGCAACGAGAACCGGAAGGTCGAGCCTTTGCCCTCGGTCGATTCAACACTGACCGAACCACCGTGGGCTTCCACAAATGTCTGCACTATGGCCAAGCCCAAACCTGTGCCGTCGGCATTTTCCGGGTCGGATTCTCCCTTTTTGAATACACCGTCCAACAGGGCTTGCGGGATGCCTGCACCGTTGTCGCTGACCCAGCAGTCGATACCACCTTGTGGGCCGCTATCCAGCGCGCCGACAATAATCTCTCCGCCGGGTGTGTACCTGATTGCGTTGGCTACCAGGTTCTGGAAGACACGCTTCAACAACCCCGCGTCGGCAAAAACGGTCAAATCATCAGGCACTTTATTGATCAGGCGGGCCTTGGCGCTATCCACGACCGGTAGAAGCTCCTCAATCAGCGATTCAATCAGTGGCCATAAATCTAACACTCGTCGTTCCAGCTTGATTCCGTCGCCCTTTTCCAGGTTCGTGTTTTCGTCAAGCACTTTGCGAACCAGGACTTCAAGCTGCTGGACGCTGCGACGCAATCCTTTGAGCATCTGGGCGGAGTCTGCGGTATAGCCCGATTTTGGCAACCGGTTTTCAAGAACCCGCCCCGCCAGTGAAATCGCGAGCAAAGGTGTCCGAAGGTCGTGCGCCACAAAAGCTAGATACTCTTCGCGTTGCTGTTGAACTTCGTGGGCACGCTCACTTGCATAAGTCTGCAATGCCCTGCCGATCGCCAAGTCGAAAACTCGGTTGATGACGTGAAACGGTCTACCCTGCAGCGTAAAACCCCGTTCGTCTGCAAGGTCATGAATACACTCCCGCAGAATGTTGTATTCCGCGACCACCTCTTCAATGTCAAACCCATCGGTCAGCCGTTGCTTGCCATGAATTTGTGCGCTTTCTTCCACAAGCGACTCCGGAATGGTCTGGTTCGAATTTTTCTGCAGCGCCTCTGCCAAGTCGGTGAGCAGGTCGGGAATATGGTCGTTCAATGTCGGTGTGTCGAGGTGCCGGGCTGAAGGCAGCTCACGCACTTGCTGTCGCCACCGTGCGAGCAAGCTTTCGCGCTCCTGTTGAACGAGTGCCGCCAGTTTGTGCAGATCCGTTTTAGTCATGCGTTTGTGGTATTCCTTGGTAAATTGCGGTGGCCCGTCTGGCCAACCGTTGTCGAACCCCGACTGATTCTAGTGGTTGACGTCGTCGCTGACCGCCGCACAATTCAAATCGGACTTAAGTGCGGGAAGGTGTCCAATGCCAAAGCTTGCGATGACGTGCGGGTCTGCTTCGGTGATGAGCTTGCGCATTCTGCCGAGGTTGGCAAAACAATATCATAAACATAGCAAACTATATATATAATACGTGAGCTATATGCCAATACGGTTCACTTTTTTGGTTTTTGGAGGCATTTTGACTACTAATATACCCAAATTGGGTTTATTGAGCATCGAAATGCATGGTTGCTGCGTTCGCACGTGATGGGCGGCCAGCAACAAACTGGCGCGGTTTGTCCTTGAATCTGGAGGAAAGTAGCCATGTCTGAAACCGTCATTCCCATCCACGCCATCAAAGGCCGTGGCATGGCGACCCGCATTGCACATCGCTTTTCGCGGGATGAGCGGGTGGCGTTTGACGATGGCTGGGGCACGCTGGTGGAGGGTGCCCTTGAAGAGCACTTGCCGCTGCAAACGCAAGTGACGCTCGAAGAGGCCAAAAGCGCCATCACCCACAACGACTCGCCCGACATCTATTTCGACTATGGCCTCAACCCGTACCGGGGCTGCGAGCACGGCTGTGTGTACTGCTATGCGCGGCCTTCGCACAGTTACCTCGGACTGTCGCCGGGGCTGGACTTTGAGACCAAAATCATCGCCAAGCGCAACATTGCCGAGGTGCTGGCGCGCGAGCTGCAGGCGCGCAGCTACGTGCCCAAACTGATCGCGCTGGGCACAGTGACCGACGGCTACCAGCCGATTGAG
This sequence comes from Rhodoferax sp., assembly GCA_031420135.1. Lineage (GTDB taxonomy): Bacteria > Pseudomonadota > Gammaproteobacteria > Burkholderiales > Burkholderiaceae_C > JANYCG01. The sequence goes on from JANOMD010000446.1 coordinate 5,839, forward strand.
CGCGACCTCAAAATCACCCGCAGCGCGATTCAGGTGTTGGCGCGCTGCCACCACCCAGTCGCCATCGTCACCAAAGGCAGCGGGGTGGAACGTGACCTTGACCTGCTGGCACCCATGGCGGCGCGAAACCTGGCCTCGGTCTACATGACCATCACTTCGCTGGACGGTGGCTTGATCCGCAAGCTGGAGCCGCGCGCTGCCGCACCACATCGACGGTTGCGCACCATTCGCGCGCTGGCCGACGCGGGAATACCAGTGGGGGTTAGCGTGGCGCCTCAGATTCCGTTCATCAACGACGACATGGAGCATGTGCTGGAGGCCGCGTGGGAGGCAGGCGCGCGCACCGCGTTTTATACCGTGCTGCGCCTGCCGTGGGAGCTGAACCCGCTGTTTCAGGAGTGGCTGCACCAGCACTTTCCAGACCGTGCCGCCCGCGTGATGGCGCGCGTGCGGGAGCTGCACAACATTGACGACGAGGCAGCCAGGCAGGGCAAGGTGTACGACGCCACCTTCAAGACCCGCATGAAAGGCAACGGCCTGTGGGCCGATTTGATCAAGCAGCGGTTTGAGAAAACCTGCAACCGGCTGGGTTTCAACCGGGAACGCGTGGCGCATGATGTGGGCCAATTCCGCCCGTCGCACCTGAGCGGGCAGGCTGAGTTGTTTTAACCCAGGCTGTCAATGCGGCCAAGGGTAGCCCAAGCGTGACCTGAGGCGAGTAGGGTGTTTTATGGCAAAGCTGGCGCAGCCGTCAGGGTGCCGAACACGGTAAGCGGGTCCATCGGTGACGGCGTGACGTGGCTGAATTGCCCGTCTAGCCAGGTCAGGAGTGCGTAGGCCGCAACCAGCACGACGGCGTTTATCACCAAGCTGTGCGACAGCGCAATTCGCCGGATCCGGGCCTTCCAGATCAGTATGGCTGGCAGCACGGCCACTACCAAAAGCGTTGCACCACACTGCCAGTTGAATAGGCGGGCCCAATGGGCCGGGTTGGCCAGAAATTTAGCCAGGGCCGCAGGTGTGACTGCCGCCGCCTGGCCGGAGGCAATTTGCAGCCACATGGCACAGCTACCCAATGCCGCCCAAATCAGCAGCAGCGTCATGGCGGGTTTGAAGGTCCAGCGCCAACAGCTCAAAGCCAGCCAGACCAACGATCCCAACGTGAGTTGGGCAAGCACCGCTGTCGCCAACAGCGGTCCGGTGGCGCCGGGCTCTGTGCGCAACAACAAGGTGTGCCACAACGGCCAGTGGCCAACCGTTGCCAGCCACAAGGCCACCAGCAGCATCAGCGCCAGCGGGTGCCAGGCGGTGCGATGCGCCTGTGGCGACTGAAACAATGATTCAGCGAATTCGGTAACGCGAAACAGTTTGACGGATGCCATGGGTGGTCATTGTTACAGAACTGGTACGCACCGGGTAACAGAATGCACCTAGCAAAGTGGCAATGCCCGTCTCAATTCAGATGAACTCAGGTGAGGTTAGCTGAACAGGTTTTTGAGCTTGTCGGTCCAGGAGTCTTCGCTCGGCGAGTGTTTGCTGCCACCTTTTTTGAACGACTCGTCCAACTCCTTGAGCAGCTTGCGTTGGTGTTCGGTCAGCTTGACCGGCGTTTCAAGCGTGATATGACAGTACAGGTCGCCCGGGTAACTGGCGCGCACGCCCTTGATGCCCTTGCCACGCAGGCGAAACTGCTTGCCGGTCTGGGTGCCTTCGGGGATGTCAATGGCGGCTTTGCCGGCCAGCGTGGGCACGTCGATTTCACCGCCGAGTGATGCGGTAATGATGCTGATGGGCACCGAGCAATGGATGTCGTCGCCATCGCGTTCAAAAATATCGTGCTTTTTGAGGCGAATCTCGATGTACAGGTCGCCCGGTGGCCCGCCATTGGTGCCAGGCTCGCCATTGCCGGTACTGCGAATGCGCATGCCGCCGTCTATGCCCGCCGGAATCTTGACTTCCAGTGTTTTTTGCTTCTTGACCTTGCCTTGGCCGACGCAGGTCGTGCACGGCTCGGGGATTACCTTGCCGTTGCCACGGCAGGTGGGGCAGGTTTGCTGCACGCTGAAGAAACCCTGGCGCATCTGCACCGCGCCCGAGCCCTGGCAAGTGCCGCAGGTTTTCACCGAGGTCCCCGGCTTGGCGCCGCTGCCTTTGCAGGGCTCGCAGGCTTCCCAGGTGGGAATCCGGATTTGCGCATCCTTGCCGCGCGCGGCTTCTTCCAGCGTGACCTCCATCGCGTAACTCAGGTCGCCACCTCGAAACACCTGCCGCCCGCCGCCCGCGCCCCTACCGCCACCTGCGCCGCGCTGCTGGCCAAACATGTCGCCAAAAATGTCGCCAAAGGCTTCGGCGAACCCGCCAAAACCCTCGGCACCCGCACCGCCTGGGCCGCGCATGTTGGGGTCCACCCCGGCGTGGCCATGTTGGTCGTAGGCCGCCCGCTTTTGCGGGTCGGTCAGCATTTCGTAGGCTTCTTTGGATTCCTTGAATTTTTCCTCGGCCGCCTTGGCCGTGTCACCCTGGTTGCGGTCCGGGTGGTGCTTCATCGCATGCTTGCGATAAGACTTTTTGATCTCTTCTTCAGAGGCGTTTTTGGGCACGCCCAGGGTTTCGTAGTAATCTCTTTTAGCCATGGTGGACTGCAGGTTTCAGGTTCTTAGGAACGTATTGCTGGAAATCGGAGTTGAAACGACAAAAATCGCCACGTTGACCTGACAGGATCAGGTCGAACGGGGCGATTTAAAGCGGCATGGGTGCTCGCTTTTAAGCTTTCTTGACTTCCTTCACTTCGGCATCGACGACATTGTCGTCATCCGGCCTGGCGCCCGCTTGCGCGCCTGCGCCAGCGTCTTGGCCGCCCGCACCGGGCGCAGCCCCCCCTGCTGCTGCTGCTTCCGCTGCCTGCTTGGCCTGCATGTCAGCGTACATTTTCTCGCCCAACTTCTGGCTGGCGGTTTGCAGCGTGGCATTTTTTTCTTCGATGGCGGCTTTGTCGTCGGTCTTCAAGGCGGTTTCCAGGTCCTTGATGGCAGCTTCGATCTTTTCCTTTTCACCGGCGTCCAGCTTGTCGCCGTACTCGATCAAGCTCTTCTTCACGCTGTGCACGTTGGCTTCGCCCTGGTTTTTGGCCTGGACGATTTCGAGCTTTTTCTTGTCGTCGGCAGCGTTCAACTCGGCGTCTTTCACCATTTGCTGGATCTCGGCTTCGGTCAGGCCCGAGTTGGCTTTGATGGTGATCTTGTTCTCTTTGCCGGTGCCCTTGTCTTTGGCGCCGACGTGCAGGATGCCGTTGGCGTCGATGTCAAACGACACTTCAATTTGCGGCGTGCCACGGGCTGACGGTGGAATGCCTTCAAGGTTGAACTCGCCCAGCATCTTGTTGACGGCGGCAATTTCACGTTCGCCCTGGAACACCTTGATGGTCACGGCCGGCTGGTTGTCGTCGGCGGTCGAGAAAGTCTGCGCAAACTTGGTCGGGATGGTGGTGTTCTTGGTGATCATCTTGGTCATCACGCCGCCCAGGGTTTCAATGCCCAATGAGAGTGGCGTCACGTCCAGCAGCAACACGTCCTTGCGGTCGCCGGCCAGTACCTGGCCTTGAATCGCGGCACCCACGGCAACGGCCTCATCGGGGTTGACGTCTTTGCGCGGCTCGCGGCCAAAGAGTTCTTTGACTTTCTCTTGCACCTTGGGCATGCGCGTCATGCCGCCGACCAGAATCACGTCGTGGATGTCGGCCACGTTGACACCGGCGTCCTTGATGGCGGTGCGGCAGGGCGCAATGGTGCGCTCGATCAGTTCTTCAACCAGTTGCTCAAGCTTGGAGCGCGTGAGCTTGATGTTCAGGTGTTTTGGTCCGTTGGCATCGGCTGTGATGTAGGGCAGGTTGATGTCGGTCTGCGCGCTGCTGGAGAGTTCGATCTTGGCCTTTTCAGCGGCTTCTTTCAGGCGCTGCAGGGCCAGCACGTCTTTGCCCAAGTCAACAGCTTGGTCTTTCTTGAACTCGGCAATGATGTATTCAATGATGCGCTGGTCAAAGTCTTCACCGCCCAAAAAGGTGTCGCCGTTGGTGGCCAACACTTCAAACTGCTTTTCGCCATCGACATCGGCAATTTCGATGATGGACACGTCAAAGGTGCCGCCACCCAGGTCATAAACAGCGATTTTCCGGTCGCCCTTTTCCTGCTTGTCCAGCCCAAAGGCGAGGGCTGCGGCGGTGGGCTCGTTGATGATGCGCTTGACGTCCAGGCCGGCGATCCGTCCTGCGTCTTTGGTGGCCTGGCGCTGGGCGTCGTTGAAGTAGGCGGGTACGGTGATGACGGCATCGGTGACGGCCTCGCCCAGATAGTCTTCGGCCGTTTTCTTCATCTTGCGCAGCACTTCGGCGCTGACCTGCTGGGGTGCCAGGCGTTCGCCGCGCACTTCGACCCAGGCGTCGCCATTGTCGGCAGCGGCAATTTTGTAGGGCATGAGATCAATGTCCTTCTGGACTTCTTTCTCGGAGAATTTCCGGCCAATCAGGCGCTTGACAGCGTATAGCGTGTTTTTCGGGTTGGTTACCGCCTGGCGCTTGGCAGATGCGCCCACCAGCACTTCGCCGCCGTCCTGGTAGGCGATGATGGACGGCGTGGTGCGCGCGCCCTCGGAGTTTTCGATCACCTTGGGCGTGTTGCCCTCCATGATGGCCACGCAGGAGTTGGTGGTGCCCAGGTCAATGCCGATAATTCTTCCCATGATTTTTTCTCCAGTTATTGGTTGCAGGTTACAGATGATCAACTTGTGGATAACTTCGGTTGATTCAAGTCATCCGCCGAAATTTTTAAACTATTTAGGGGCCGAAACTGTCCCCAGCGCAGGCCGCAACACGCGGTCGGCAATGGAATAGCCCTTTTGCAGCACCATCACGACCGAATTGGCCTCATGTTCCGAGGGCACGACGCTGATCGCCTGGTGCTGATGCGGGTCAAACTTGGCACCGGCTGCTGGGTCAATGGCGATGACCTTGTTGCGCTCCAGCGCGGCGGTGAGCTGGCGCAAGGTAGCAGTCGCTCCTTCGCGGATCTGCTCGTTGCTGGCGTCTTTGATCAGCAGGCCGGCCTCCAGACTGTCTGCCACGGGCAGCAAGCTTTCGGCAAACGATTCAACCGCGAATTTGCGGGCCTTGGTGATTTCGTCCTCGGCACGGCGCCGGGCGTTTTCAGCCTCGGCCTTGGCACGCAGGAATTGGTCGGCCAGGTCAGTGCTCTTGGCTTTGAGGGTCGCAAGTTCTGCCTGGGCGGCACTCAGCGCGTCCGCCTCATCGGCAAACTCGGCCGCTTCCAGCTCTTCTGGACTCATGGGTTGCGAATTTTCACCGGCATTGCCGGGATTAGCGGCATTGCTGGGATTAGCGGCATTGCTGGGACTAGCGGGATTGGCGGGATTAGCGGGATTCGAGGACCTAGCGGCTGGGCCGACGGACTGTGGATCGTTTGGGTTTTGAGACGGTTTAGACATGCTAAAAGTGAGTAATCTGCGAATACCCCTCAAAAGTGAGGGCAAATCAAGCCGTTTCAAGGGGTGTTTCTTGATGAAATGTGGGATTCAGCGTGAGGCCATTGCACTGCCAATGCGCGTCCAATATTCGGCCATTACGAGGCTATTTCGCGGGCATTGCGCGGGCATTACGCGGCCATTTCGCGGCCATTTCGCGGCCATTTCGCGGACCCGCCGACGCAAAGTCCGTCCGAACCATGGGCAACTCAAGTGTCAATTGACGCCCAGCAGTTCCACGTCAAATTTCAGAGTCGCATTGGGTGGAATTGCGCCGCCCGCGCCTCGTGCGCCATATCCAAGCGCTGCAGGAATGATCAGCGTGCGGGCGCCACCCACTTGCATGCCGGCCACGCCTTCGTCCCAGCCCTTGATCACCATGCCGGCACCCAGTGAGAACACAAACGGGTCGTTGCGGTCTTTGCTGGAATCAAACTTGCCGCCTTGGGTGTCATTGTTGTAAAGCCAGCCGGTGTAGTGCACAGTGACTTTTTGGCCTTTGCTGGCCACAGCGCCGGAGCCAATCGTGGTATCGATGTATTGCAAGCCGGAGGCGGTGGTGACGGTATTGGTCATTTAAGATTCCTTGAATGTTATAAAAATAATAGCAAACTATCTATATAATACGAGAGCTAGAAGGTTATTTTGTCAGAAAACTGTGTTTTTTGGGCCATTTTGACCCTTAATTTACCCAATTTGGGTTTATTAGAGTCCTATTTGACTTGTTCAGGTTGGCGTTGGCGCTGGGCCAAATTATGCCTTCAAGCAGCCAGTGCCCGCCAATTGCTGAATGGCGGGCCCAATGTTTGCAAGAAGTTGGCGGAACGGGCTACTAGGGCCAAAAAAAGACAGCCGCGCTGTCTTTATCTGGTGCCTGCGAGCCCCTCGGGCCGGGGCTGGCCGGGCCAGTTGTGGCCCGTCAACGGTTTCAGGTCGCCGGTTTGGTGGCCGCCTTTTTGGCCTGGCTTGCAACCCATTTGGTGGCAAAAGCCTGTAGTTCATTGAGGCGCTTGAGCAGGTCCACACCGGAGCTAGTGACGGTGTAGCCGTCGTCGCCGTGTGTCATCAGGCCGGCAGCGCGCAGGTCCTTGATGCGGGTATTGAGCGTGTTGGGGGTGATCAAGCCAACGCTGTCCTGCAACAGCCGGAAGGTCTGGGGGTGACCGTCTTTCAGCGCCCAAAGTACGCGAATGCAGTAGCGGGACTCCAGCAAGGAAAGCAGTTGGCCGATGGCCTGGTTCTCTTTGGTTCTCATGAAAAGTAGCTCCTCTTTTTGTTTACGGTTACGTTCACGCCGCCCAGCGTCAAGCCGGACGTTGATGGAAACTATAGCGCAGATTTCAAATCGCTACAAGTTTCATAGCTATACAGGCCGCAATAAGCCGGATACTTGTGAAAATACCACACCGCAAGCGGGAAAGTGGTAAAAATTTGCTGTTTTCGGCTGTGCGCCAATCGGGTGGGGCTACTTGACAGTCCGGCAGGGCGGCGTCACGCCGGTCCGGGTCAAGTGTTCAGGTAGATTTTTTTCAAAAGCCGGATCAGCGTGCGGTTTTCGACCGGTGTCAGCCGCGCAGTGGCCTGGCGTTCAAGTTGCGCGGCCGTCTGCTCGGCCTGTTGCATCAGGCTGCGCCCCTGGTCGCTGGGGTGCAAGCCCATGGCGCGGCCATCGGTAGGGTGAGGGCGCCGTTCAATCAGATTGCGCCGTTCAAGCGCGTTGATCATGCCGACCAGGTTGGGCGGCAAGAGGCCCAGCGTGCTGCACAACTGGCGTGACGTGATGCCCGGGTTGTGAATGATCAGCGACATCACTGAAAAATCGACCGGTCGCAAATCGTATGCCGCCATGTTGGCCATGAAGCGGGCGATGATGGTCAGTGACGCCCGCCGGGCGTTGTAGCCCATGAGGGTTTCCAGGTAGCTGGCGTCAACCGCATCAATGGCTTTATCGGTCATGCCTGCGATTGCCGGGGCGCTCGCATCTGGTTGGCTGCCATGGGGCCATCAGGATTCGGCGGTGAAGCCAATCCGCTTGACATAACCGCCCCAAATATCGGAGTCGGCTTTCACGGTCCTGGCAAAGTCGTCAATGCTGCTGGAGGCGGTGGGAACCAGGCCCAACGGTGCGGCAAAATCAGCAACGTCTTTGGCGACGATCAGCGTCTTGAGCGCCTCACTCATGCGGTTCGCTATCGCCGGTGGTGTTTTTGCGGGCATGAAGAAGCCAAACCACTCTTCCATGTCCAGTTCCGGGAAGCCTTGCTCAACGTAGGTCGGCACATTTGGCGCAAACCTGGAGCGGGTCTTGCCGGTCACGGCCAGCAGCCTGAGTTTTCCGCCCGGCAGGTGCTGCAAGTAGTCACCAATCGGCGATGAAAGCATGGGCAACTGGCCGCCCAAGAGTTCGATGATGGCAGGACCCGAACCCCGGTACGCGACCTGTTTCATGTTGGTGCCGGCTGCCTTGTCCAACAGCGCTGCGACCATGTGCGGCATGGACCCCGCGCCTGGCGTGCCGTAATTGCCCATGTTGGGGTTCGCCTTGACCCAGGCGATCAATTCCTTGACGTTGGTCACAGAAGCCGGAACCGCAGGGCCAACCCCCAAGCCAAACGCGGTGTACAGCCCGGTGCTAATCGGCAACACATCTGATGGTTTGTATTGAAGCTTCGGGTAAGTATGTGGGTAGATGGTGATCATCGAACCAGGCGTGAACAACATCGCGGTGCCGTCGGCGGGGGCGCCAATCAAGGTAGTGACGCCGATCTGGCCACCCGCACCAGGTTTGCTTTCAATCACTACATTGGTGGCATAAACACCGCGCAGCTTTTCGGCCATGCGACGGGCAAATGCATCGGTGGTGCCTCCGGGGGGGAAGCCAACAATGATGCGAAGCGTGTCCACCATGCCTTGGGCTTTGACCAAAGTGGGTGGCAGTGCGCCCAAAATGGCCGCTGCGGTGGCGGCTTGTGAAAATTGGCGACGGGTTGTCATGGATGTCTCCTGGGGTCTATGTCGATGCGACGGGTTTGGCGGGGTTGGCAGGTTTGATGATATGGCTGATGCTTGAAACGCCCTGTTCATGCAGGGCGTTGACCAGGGGTTCCCGGTGTTTGAGCACGGCGCGCTGGTTGATGGAGCCTTTGTCCGTTACTTCGCCGAGGTCAATCGATGGCGGCACGTCCATCAAATGCAGGCGCGCAATATGGTTGGCGCTGCCGCTGCTGGTTTGTGCGAGCTGGTTCAGCACGTCCTGAAAATGCGCCTGGACCGGCACGCTGTTGAGCACGTTTTTCAGGCTGGCGTCTGTGCCCAGGCCGCTTAACGCGCGGCAAGCCGCTGTTGGGAAAATCAACGCGCCGACTTCATTCAAATTGATGCCGGTGATCACGGCGTCCTGCACATAGGGAGCACCGGCAGCAATAATTTTGGCGCGCATCGGCCCCACGCTGACAAACGTCCCGGTGGCGAGCTTGAAGTCTTCGGCAATGCGGCCGTCAAATTTGAGGCCCTGGTGAATATCTGACTCATCAATCCACTGCACCGCGTCGCCGCTGCAAAAGAAACCTTCCGCGTCGAACGATTCCTGGGTCGCCTCAGGGTTGCGCCAGTAACCCGGCGTGATGTTCGGGCCCTTGTAGCGCACCTCGGTCTTTCCATCCACCGGCACGAGCTTCAGCGTGAGGCCCGCGCAGGGCACTCCCAAGTCACCCGCCTTGACGTTGTGGCTAGTGACAAAAATCGCAAACGGCGCGGACTCGGTCATGCCCAGGC
>JANOMD010000447.1:0-1539 GCA_031420135.1 Rhodoferax sp.
CTCGCGTCATCAGCCCATTGAATGTCGTCGACCATCACAGCCAGCGGCCGGTCTTGCGCCAGCGCGTCGAAGAGTTGGACCAGCGCCAGAAACAGCCGTGCCTGGCGCGCCTCGGGCAAGTCTGCGGACAAAGGCGGCAGGGCAAGCCCCCGCTCGCCCATGGCAGGCACCAGTGCTGCAATCTCGGCCAGCAACGTCGGTGCGATGCTGCAGAGCCGATCCTGCGGCACCTTGAGGCAAGCCTGGGTGGCAAGGTCAATCACGGGCTGGTAGGCGATCGCCCGCTCAATTTCGTAGCAATGGGCAATCAACAGGGGCAGCGAACACGACCGTACATGGCTTGCGACTTCGCGCATGAGCCGGCTCTTGCCGATGCCGGGTTCGCCTGCGACCAGCACCGCATGGCCACGGCCTGCAGTGAGCCCGGCCATCAGGCGCAGGCACTGCGCGTACTCGCTGCTGCGCCAGGCGCTGTGCCAACCCTTTGGACGGGCGACGCTCGTCGGCTTCAATTTTCTTGATGGCGGCGGGTGAGCAGCTTACCCGGATGGCAAGCGCTTCCTGCGTCAGGTCAAGCGCCTTGCGTCTGCGGCGCAGCCAATATCCGAAAGTGGTTCCGAAAGTATTCCCGAAAGTGTTGCCCTGCTCATTCATGGTTGGCCGCTGTGTGGTTGCCCTGGTCGGCCCATCTTATCGCCGTGTTCTGCATTTGTCCCCCTTTTTGTATCCCATCTTGTCCTTGTTCGGGTGACCCTGAACGCATGCGGCTGAGGTGCAATGGTTCTGCGTGCTTCTGAATTCGAAGTAACGCTGTCGCGCAGGCGCTGTCCAGCCAATCCAATCCCCATTTCAAGGAGGAATCCCATGCAGGCCTCAATTCAGACCCCCGTGCAAACGACCGCTCATCAAAAGGAGTTTCCTATGAATACGACTCTTTACCAACGGCTGGGCAGCGCAGAAGGCATCGCCCGCCTTGTGGACGACGCCATTGACGCGCACTTGGCCAATCCCCTCATCAAGACCCGATACGAGCAAATCAAGGACATGCCGCATGTCAAACAGTTGTCACGCGAGTTTTTGACGACTGGCTCGGGAGGTCCCCAAACGTACACCGGCAAGGGCATGCTCGCCGCGCACAAAGGCATGAACGTCAGCGAACAGGAGTTCCTGGCGGTGGTGGACGACATTCTTGGCGCGTTGAACAAAAATCGCATCGACGAGGATTCCAAGAAAGATGTGCTCGCCATTCTCTATTCGCTCAAGGAGCAGATCATCCGGGTATAAAAAGTGAGGGTGGTGGCGGGTTTCGATTGACGCCAAATAAGCTCACGCCACCCTGTCCACGGATGCCCTGCAAGCGGCGTGCCGATTAGCTTGTCGTTCCGTTGGGCAGCAATCCCGCTGCTCAACACTGTCAACCCAAAGGAGTTTCCCATGACTATTTCACTTCACCAACGGCTGGGCGGGGATCAAGGGCCCGCGAACTGGCCGGGCTGGATCGTGCCAGGCACTATTTCACTTCACCAACGGCTGGGCGGG
>JANOMD010000448.1:0-9417 GCA_031420135.1 Rhodoferax sp.
TGACGAACTTGCGCATCAAATAGGCTTGTTCGTTGTTGTGTTTGGATGAGCCGACCCAATAGACCGAATCCGGACCGCTGGCCTTGCGCAGGTCCAGCATCTTGGTGGTGATCTCGTTCAGCGCGGTGTCCCAGCTGATGCGCTCGTACTTGCCGTTGACCAGCTTCATCGGGTAGCGTAGGCGGTATTCGCCGTGGCCGTGCTCCCTTAGAGCCGCGCCCTTGGCACAGTAGCCACCCAAGTTGATGGGGGAATCAAACACCGGCTCCTGGCGCACCCAGACGCCGTTTTCAACGATGGCATCGACCGCGCAACCGACCGAGCAATGCGTGCACACCGTACGTTTGACTTCAATCTTGCCGTCACCCAGCGCCGCTTTGCCCTCCGCAGCGTTGGCCTTTTTGACCAGCGTCAATTGCGTGGCCGCAATACCGACACCAACACCCAAACCGGACCGGCGCAAAAACGAGCGTCGGTCCATGGTTGGCAACGCGCTTGAGAGTCCCCGGCGCAAACTGTGAACGAAGGGTGAGTGCGAGGCTGCGCCCGTAGCCGCGCCCGATTTTTTGGTCAACAACATAAAAATCTCCTGCGCGAAAAATTAGACAAGGGTGGTTTTGTAGTAACGCTTGACGTGTTCCGTCAAGCTGTAGCCACCGCCACGAGAAGGCATCAGCTTGGCGACGGGCGATGGCGTCGCCACGCCTGCACCCAAAGTTGGAACCAGCGTTGCCGTGGCGGCAATCGCACCCAGTGCGCTGGCACCGGCAAAAAGGCTGCGCCGCGATACTGGGCTGGCTGCCGGCGTGGCTAGCTGAACGCTAAGCGTTCGAAGGGGCTGCGTCATGCTTGTCTCCTGAGTAACTCTTGAGTAGTCCAACGGTATGAACCACCCCTGGATCGTACATTAGAACTTGCTGAAATATAACTTTATGGCCCATTTTGAACAAGTGCGGGTAACCACTAGGCGAGCGAATAGTTTTGAGTATGTATTTTGTGAAAAAAGCTTACACCAGCATGTCAAAGCCCTGCGCTTCAACCCCCGCGAAGGCGCGGGTGAACACCGCCAGCGCAGCAAAGAAACGGGCCTTTGGGTGCGCCTCAAGCGCATCGCAAAGCAACAGGACCCACGGCTGGATGTGAGCGCCAAAAAACTTGCTTTGGGTAGTGAGGTTGGCTGTGGCCACGTCTTCAGCGGCGATCAGGTAGCGCATGACTTCGCATAGGTAGGCGATGTGATCCTCGGTCTCGCTCATCGCCTCGTCCCGGGCCAGCCCCATGCGCGCCAGCTCGCCGCGCAAGGCCGCCAGCGGCTTCTCGTTCAAAAAGCCGCTCAGATAATGGGATCCAAACAAATAAATTTCAGGCTTTCCCACACCGCCAAACAATGTGTTGTATTCCGCTTGAATTGCAGCATCGGAAAGCCCGCGCGCAGCGCCAACCAGCTCGCGCCAGGGTTCCTGCAAAAACCCGCCGGGCGCTGGGGTCTCTGTGGCGGCGACCCGCAATTGCGCCAGCACCTCAGGCGTGGGCGGCGCGTAGTACAGCGCGGCCAGCAATCCATAGACTTCGGCACGGGCGGTTTCTTCGTCCAGCGCAGATGAGATGGGCGGTGCTGTACCTTGCGAACTCTGCAAAATCTGCTGGGCGACGTCAGCAGTGTTGGTAAAGGCTTTTGAATTCATGGCTGGGTCAAGTGACGGGCAGGTTCGGCCTAGAGATCAGTGATCCTGGCCTCGTTGGTTGAGGAATAGATATCGATCACGCGGCAGTCGCCACACATCTTGAGCCGCTCCAGCGCCTCGCCCTGAAACATGGAATGCCCGGCCAGCTTGCCCAGCATGGCTTCAATTGCCTTGAGCGTGCCAAAGGGTTTGCTGCAGCGCACGCAGGCGTAGGGTTTGGCTTCGTTCAGCACCCTGGCTTCCTTGCGTTGCGGGGTGAGCAACAGCCGCGGCTGCAGCGTAATCGCGTTTTCCGGGCAGGTTGACACACACAGGCCGCACTGAACGCAGTTTTTCTCAATGAATTTGAGTTGTGGCATCAGCGTGTTGTCCTGCAATGCGCTAGCCGGGCAGGCGCTCACACAACTCAGGCACAGGGTGCAGGCGTCTTTGTCAATTTTCAGGCTGCCGAATGGGGAGGCAACCGCCAAGGCGATTTCCTCGGGCTTTAGCGCAGCCTGTTCCAGCAAATGGTCCAACGCCAGATCCAGCGTCGCGCGTTTATCGGCCTGAATGGCAAAACTCGCGGCTCGGCCGACGCCCTGTGCTGTCGGCACCTGCAACGCAGCGTCCAAAGCTGCAAGACCACGATCAGCGTCGCCTTCAATGATCTTGAAGTGCGTGCCCTGGTAGCCCAAGCCCGTCAGAATGGTTTGCGCGACGTCCATTTGCGCACGCACCGCTGCACGGTACTGCGGCGCTTCTTCTGCCGTCATCAGCACCCAGACCTGCGACGCCCCATAGGCAACCGCCGTGAGCCACACATCCAGACCGATTGACGCGGTATGCCACAACGCCACCGGCAACACGCGCGCGGGTATGCCGTTGATTCTTGCGCTGGACTTTGCCGTTGCCGGTTTTGACCCCAACTGCGCTGCACGACCCAGCGCGTTGACAAGGCGCGTGCCCGCTTCCTGGCTGTGCAGGAGAACAGCCGCATTTTTGCCGCCTGCGCGGGCATAGCTGGACAGCAGGGTTTTCAGCTTGAGGCCCTGCTCGCTGGCGCGGGGGTACGCATAGGTCAGCGCGCCGGTCGGGCAGACCGTGGTGCAGGCACCGCAACCGATACACAAATTGGGGTTGACCTTGATCTGCTGCCTTGACACCTCGCTGCTGATCGCAAGGGCCGAACACACGTCGATGCAGGCATTGCAACCGATCTGTTTGTTGCGGCTGTGGGCGCAGAGCTTTTGTTTGTAGACGAAGAATTTGGGCTTTTCAAACTCACCCACCAGCTCGCGCAGCTTGAGCAGCGTTTGCAGGTCGCTCCCGTTTCCGCTGGGAAGCCGGAAGTAGCCTTGCGGCGGCGCGTGCTGCGTGAAGGTTGCCACCTGGTTGGAGGCCGCGCGCAGGTCCAGCACCAGATCAAACTTGTCAGACTGGCTTTCGGGCTTTCGAGTGAAGTCAATGGCACCCGCCACACTGCAGACCTTGACGCAGTCGCGGCTGGATTTGCACAGGGTGCTGTCAATTTGATAGTCCAGCCCAATCGCGCCTTCGGGGCAAACGGTCAGGCAGGCATTGCAGCGGGTACACAGGTCAAGGTCAATTGGGTTGTTACGCGACCAGTTGAGTTCGAACGCGCCAAGCCAGCCCGAGAGTGACTCGATCTGGCCGCTCAACACCGTAAAGCGCCGCTCCTGCGCGCCACCCGCAACGCCCGGCCCTTGCGCAAACACGGTGACGTCCAGCGCATCATCCAAGTTTGCCGCGTGTTGTTCAGCAACATCCAGCGGCCCGATGATCAACAGACGCCCGGCACTTTTGAAGGTGACGGTGGCGACCGGCTCGGGATCGCTCAGATGCGCCAGCGCCAGCAGAGCGGCAATTTTGGGGCCGGACTTGTCACTGTCCCGGCTCCAGCCCCCGGTTTCGCGGATGTTGACAAAACGGATTGGGTGCTCTGTCCCCGACGGCGCGCCTGGCGTTTGTGCAGCAAGCTCGTCAAACAGGCGTTGCTCCTGCGTGCAAGCCACTACCAGGCTGTCGCCCGTCGCCCTGGAATTTTGCAGCGCCTTTTGAAATGCACCGGCCTCGCGACGGCACAGGGCCGAATGAAGCGCCAAGTCCTCATGCAGCGCCTCGCCCAGTGCCTTCGGCACCAGGGGCATGGTCTGGTTGCAATCGCAAATCAAGGTTATCGTCATATTTTTTGGGGGAATCCAACGTAAGTGCTGACTGTGCCACGAGCGGATTGCCTGCGGTATCGGGATCATCCCGCGTAACGGCCGTCTCAACCGAGCCGGGCAGCGTGACAGCGCGGTCGGGTTCTGGGCCTTTTGCCGCTTCTTTTTCGTCGTCGTCAAATAGGTTCAGAAACTTGGCGCTGACCATTTTTCGCAGCATCGCCTCGGGGATCGGGTCAGGCAGCGAATAGTCGTCGATGTAGGTGTCCAGCCGGTCCATCACGTTGAAGTGCGGATCGGCAAAGAGCTTTTTCATGGCCGCATTTTTAACGGCCGGTGCAACACCACGGACCATGAAGGGTTTGAAATCCGACTCGGGGGTGAGGTTTTGCGTATCTGCCAACGTGGGCAGCTCGGGTGGCGTAGGTTCGGCAGATACAGCCACGGCCCCTGGCGCCATGGCAGGCGCAACTGGGGTGGACGGCGGGCTTGGTTGGTCTGCATTTGCAACCTGCGCCCGCAATGTGGCTGTCGTCGCTGTGCTCGCAGGATCAGCTAACGGTTTGCCCTCGCGCACATCCTGCTTGCGCCTGGACCAACGGCTGATAAAACCGTCTGACATCAGCCCGCCTCGCCGTTCACTGGCGCTTTGCCGGGCGCTTTGTCAGGCCCCTTCAACGGCCCGTCATGGCCCGGCGCGCCGCCGCCAAATTTCTTCTCAGTGGTCACCGAGGCCGGGTTGCCGAACCGGTCGGCCAGCGGCCTGAAACTCTCGGGCCGCTTGCGCCGCTTGGCTTCCAGCAGATGATGCTCGTCCACAAACGCGCCCAGCCAGTCAATCACGTCCGCCGGTGCGGGCACCTGCTCCACGGTTTCCTGAGCGTCCAGCCAGCGCCCGGCATCGTGGTAGCTGAGCGTGACGATTTGAGGGATCGGAATCGGTTCATCGGCAAAAGCTGCATCTTCTTCCATGCGCCAAAGCACAAACCAGCACGGCGCTTTGGTACTGATGTTCAGGTAATAGCCCTCGGCATCGGTCACCAGCAACTCCACCTTGAAACCTGGGTGCAGCCAGCGCTCTTCCTCTTCATTTTTGAGCAACAGGCGCGGGCCGGAACCAAAACTGGCGTCGTCCTTGATGACCTCGGCCAGCACCCAGCGCCACGTCTGCCAGCGGCTGGCCCGCCCCAGCACGCGCTCGCGGCGCATGACAACGGCAACTTCGAGAGTGGGGCGTGATGGGGACATGAGGGTGATGATGGTAGCTGCGAACAAAGCGCTGCGGATGAGTAGGTGTTTTGCACCGGCGGGCAGTTTACGGATTAGCCTCACCAACGGGTAAAAATTATTTACATAGCAAACTATCTATATGAAAAGAGAGCAATAGGTGTATATCATTGACTTTCCTGGCAGAAACACCAAATTTGGCTCTCAATATACCTAAAATGGGTATATTGAGCATCCAGAACGGGAAATTTTCGATTTTATTGAATAAATACGGTTGTATCTCGTTTTCCATATACGTTTATAGATATCTATTTTATAGCATTTTAGGGTGATTTTTCAAAGCACATTCAGAAGGAGCCCGCAGTGAAAAAACCCTTCGTGCCAGTTTCAATCGCGCCATCAACCGCGCCGCCTGTGGCATCAATGTCACGCCTGGAATCCGGTTTGCTGCTGGCCTTGGCCCTCGCATTGGTGGTGGCCTGCTTTGGTCCGGCTTTGGCGCAGCCTGCGCACTACCACGAGTTTGCCGACCGGCGCGAAGCTTGGGGCGTACCGTATGCGATGGACGTGCTGAGCAATCTGCCGTTTGCAGTGGCCGGTGTCTGGGGCTTGGTGGCTTTGCAGCGGATGCCATCAGACGCAGTTCCCGCCGCGACGCCAGTCATGGTGCCAGGCAATGGGCAGAACCGCCACCGGCCCTTGGCGGCGCTGTTTTTTGCCGGTTTGATCGCCACCACGGTCTGCTCAAGCTATTACCACTTGCAGCCCGACAACGCTGGCCTGGCGATTGACCGGCTGGGCATGGTGGTGGCGTTTGCCGGGCTGCTGGGCCTGGCCGTGGCGGATCGAATCAGCGGCCGTGCCGGCCTGGCAACGGCTGCCACGGTGTTGGCGCTGGGGTCGCTGTCAGTCATGGTGTGGGCAACGTCTGGCAACCTGCTGCCGTGGGTGGTGTTGCAGGCGGGCGGCATGCTGCTGGTTTTGTTGCTCGCCGTGTGCTGGCCAACGCGCAAACCAATTTCGGGCGCATGGGGAATTCCCCTCGCAGCGGTGATCGCGCTGTATGCGCTGGCCAAAGTGCTGGAACTCGGCGATCACCAGGTGTTTGAGCTGACTGATGGCCGGGTGTCGGGCCACAGCCTCAAACACATTGTGGCTGCGCTTGCGGCATGGCCAGTGATCAGTGTCATGCACGACCACGCCACTCGTCACAGGCAAGCCAGCGCAACCTGACGGCAGGCAGCTACCTCAGGTATTTTTCGAGATCGTGATCGACGGAAACTTCGACGAAAAGTCTTTGTTTTTCGCTGCAATCGACACCGCCACCTGCCGCGCCACGCCTTTGTAGATGGCTGCCACCTCGCCATCCGGGTCGGCCA
Organism: Rhodoferax sp.; assembly: GCA_031420135.1. Classification (GTDB taxonomy): domain Bacteria; phylum Pseudomonadota; class Gammaproteobacteria; order Burkholderiales; family Burkholderiaceae_C; genus JANYCG01. Next base: position 6,457 of record JANOMD010000448.1, read on the forward strand.
CCACGGTGGGCATGCCGCTGTCAGCCTGCACGCGGATTTGCATGTTCAAGGGCAGCGCGCCCAAATAGTCCATCTTGTAATCCGCCGCCATTTTTTTGCCGCCGTCCGCGCCGAAGATGTGCTCGACGTGGCCGCAATTCGTACAGACGTGAACCGCCATATTTTCAACAATGCCCAAAATCGGCACGCCGACTTTCTCGAACATCTTGATCCCCTTCTTCGCATCCAGCAGGGCGATGTCTTGTGGCGTGGTGTCGATCACCGCGCCGGTCATCGGCACACGCTGGCTCAGCGTGAGTTGAATATCGCCGGTGCCGGGTGGCAAATCAACAATCAAATAGTCCAGGTCGCGCCAGTTGGTCTGGCGCAGCAGTTGCTCCAGCGCCTGCGTGGCCATGGGGCCGCGCCAGATCATGGCCTCGTCCTGTGCCACCAGAAAGCCGATCGACATGACCTGCACGCCGTAGTTTTCCAGCGGGTCCATGGTTTTGCCGTCGTCGCTCTCTGGGCGGCCCTCAATACCCATCATCATCGGCACGCTGGGCCCGTAAATGTCGGCATCGAGCAAGCCGACGCTGGCACCTTCTGCGGCCAAAGCCAACGCCAGGTTGACCGCCGTGGTGCTTTTTCCCACGCCGCCCTTGCCCGAGGCCACGGCAACGATATTTTTGACTTTGGGTAGCAGCTGCACGCCGCGTTGCACCGAATGGGCTTGCACCTTGGTGAAGACGTTGACGGAGGCGTTCTCAACCCCCGCCACGCCCTTTGCCGCCTGCACCAGTGCTTTGCGAAAGCCCGGAATCTGGCTCTTGGCGGGGTAGCCCAATTCCACGTCAAACGCCACGTCGCCGCCGGTGATGCTAACGTTTTTGAGCGCTTTGGAAGAGACGAAATCTCTGCCCGTGTTGTGGTCGATCACTGCCTTGAGCGCGTCTAAAAGCGCTGTTTCTGTCACTGCCATTAAATTCTCCAGTTACGGGTAGTCTAGCAATGACGCGACACCGCGCAGTTCAAGCTGACTATCGCCCAAGTCAGGCAAGGCAATGACTAAATGACCATATCAATTGATATAATTGACCCAATTGATGGAGTTCAAAAATGCAACGTGAAGCCACTGCGATGACCGTGCGTCAAAACCTGGGGGAATTGCTCAACGAGGTTCAGTACCGGCACGATGAGGTGGTGATCACCAAGGCCGGCAAACCGGTTGCCGCGCTGGTCGATATGGCGACCTATGAGAGGATGCGTCGCAAAGATGATGGCGAGTTCGAGCGTCTTTGGGCTGAAATTGCCAAGGGATTTGAAGATTTGACTGAACAGCAGCAAATGGCGTTGGCTACTGAGGCAGTCGCAGAGGTACGTGCTGACAAGCGTTCCCGCGAAGTCGGCGTGGTGCGACTGGCAACCCCAGCGGTGAAAACACCGCCAGGCGCGAAAGCGCGGGTAGGGATCAAGGCCGGGCAGGCATGAATTATGCTATTGACACAAACCTGCTTGTTTCTGCCGCCTTCTCCCAAACCACCCCACCAGCGCTCGTCATTGCTGCCTGGCGAATGCGCCGATTCTCCTGGGTGACCTGTAGTTTTCAGCTTGATGAAATTGCGGACACGCTAGTTAAGCCGAAACTGGTTGCCCGCTCCCGAGGCGGCTTGCCAATGATGAAGATGCTGATTGCGAAAATTTGGGAAGAATGCGATTTAGTCCCAATAACCCAGCCGTTCCCCCCTGTTTGCCGCGACCCTGACGACGACTTCCTGTTCGCCCTCTTTGACCAAGGCCATGTTGAGGCCATCATCTCTGGCGACAAAGACGTCCTGGCCCTGAAAGGCCGCTACCCCATATTGACCCCGCGCGAATTGATTGACCGACTATGACCACCGCAGCCCCCCGCAAACTCTTCGTCACCACCGCCCTGCCCTACGCCAACGGAAATTTCCACATTGGCCACATCATGGAGTACATCCAGGCCGATATCTGGGTGCGGTTTCAGCGCATGCAGGGCCATGAAGTGAACTTTGTCTGCGCTGACGATGCGCATGGCGCGCCGATCATGATTGCGGCTGAAATAGCGGGCAAGACGCCGCAAGCCTTTGTGGCCGACATCGCCGCCGGTCGTAAACCGTATTTGGACGGTTTTCACATCGGCTTTGACAACTGGCACAGCACCGACGCGCCAGAAAACCATGAACTGGCGCAGCAAATTTACCGCGACCTGCGTGACAACAAAGACGGTTCACTGATCGAGACCAAAACCATCGAACAATTCTTCGACGTTGAGAAGAACATGTTTCTGCCGGATCGCTTCATCAAGGGCCAATGCCCCAAATGCGGCACCAAAGACCAATATGGTGATAACTGCGAGAACTGCGGTGCGGTGTATGCGCCCACCGATTTGGTCAACCCCTACTCAGCGTTATCGGGCGCCACGCCAGTGCTGAAAAGCTCCGAGCATTTCTTCTTCAAACTGTCGGACCCGCGCTGCGTGGAATTTCTGGAAAAGTGGACGCAAGGGCCGGATGAGCTCGGCAAACCGCGGCTGCAACCTGAGGTGGCCAACAAGGTCAAGGAATGGTTCAGCGTTCGCACCAACCAAGATGGCTCAAAAAGTGAAGGCTTGGGTGACTGGGACATTTCGCGTGACGCGCCCTACTTCGGCATCGAAATTCCCGATGCGCCGGGCAAATACTTCTACGTGTGGCTGGACGCGCCGGTGGGTTACCTCGCGTCGTTGAAAAATTTGCTCGACCAACGTGGTGTGGATTACAACGCCTACATGGCCAACCCCGCGTTGGAGCAGTACCACTTCATCGGAAAAGACATCGTCACCTTCCACACGCTTTTCTGGCCCGCGATGTTGAAGTTCAGCGGCCGCAAGACGCCAAACAACATTTTTGTGCATGGCTTTTTGACGGTGAACAGCGGCGAAAAAATGAGCAAGAGCCGGGGCACCGGCCTGGATCC
>JANOMD010000449.1:0-15116 GCA_031420135.1 Rhodoferax sp.
ACATGGACCCAGCGTATTCAGCAGATTCGACTCATTCCGCAGCGACACGGGACAGAGCACCACGGCACAATTTACGCTGCCGTGGCGCGCGACCTTTACATGCCGCACCTGGCCCCGGACTTCGCCTATATCCACGAATCATCGTTCTATGAGACGGCGCACTTCTTTGCTGCATACGACGCAGCAAACCGCCTGACCGATGGCTTCAGCCGTGTCGACGAAGCCGCCCTTCAGGCCGCTTTGATCGAGTGCCCGAGGACGTTGCTTGTCTTCCGCACTCTACTCGGACTTACCAAAGACGAGTTCGCTCACTCGACCTTGCTTGCCGGTGGCCCGGAGGACTTGGCGGCGCTGTCTTCCTCGCAAATCGACACGATGGAGCGCAGCGCCATCGACGCGCCCAGGGCCAACACCCCGGCAGCCCTGGTCAAGGCAACCGCACAAGCGCTCATTGCTTCAAAGACCATCGTCATGGCCATGAATGGCGAGCTGTTCGGCGATGCTCCGCCAGGCTTGCGCAGCAAGCAGCAAAAGCCGGACACGGCCGAGGGCTGGGATAGCGTTCGCGGCTACGCCACAGACGGCGTGCCGCTGAAGGTGTTTCTCCATCAACGCCACTACGGCGGCGCTTTCCGCCAGGTGCTGGATGCTACGTCCACACTGCGCGGCGATCTGATCGAGGACGCGGTGGAGGCGCTGTTTACCGCGCGTGGTGTCTCGTTCATACGCACCGGAAGCCACAACCAGGCAGACATAGCGAGGCGCTTCGAGGTTCACGTTACGCCCGCTCCTGATTTCGTTGTCTTCGACCCGGCCGACGACAGTTTGAAGGCGATGCTCGAATGCAAGGGCACGAACAACGGCGGCACCGCGCGGGACAAGGCGCTTCGGTTTAGCCGACTTCGTGCCGAGTCGGTTCGACTTGGTGGCATTCCCTTGATTGCCGTGCTGGGTGGCATCGGCTGGGCGCGAATCAATGACGCCCTTGGGCCCGTTGTCAGGGACACGGACGGGCGGGTCTTCACGCTTTCGACGCTGAGTTCCATGCTCGAGGTTGCCCCCTTTCCGGGCTTGCTCGGTATGACTAACGCGGCGTAAATCGCCCCCATCAGCTCAACATAGTTGCGAATACAGTTCGGTAAAAGGGAACAAGCCAATGGCATCAATTGAAAAACTCGAAGCGCGACTCGATGGGATTGGCCACCTGCTGGGCGACCGCTATATCGAGGTGCCGCCCTATCAGCGGGCTTATTCCTGGACCGACGAACAGGTAGAAGACCTGTTCAAAGATTTTTCCGACGCCATTCGTGAACGCAATGCCGAGTATTTTTTAGGTACGGTTGTTCTAACGACTAGCAAGGACGGCCCGCACTCTGTGGTAGATGGCCAGCAGCGCTTAGCAACGACAAGCATCATGATCTGCGCGATCCGAAACTATTTTTATTCAATCGGCGATGCTGAACGCGGGGACACTTTGCATGGCGAATTTCTGGCCAAAAAAGATCGACGTGACCTGACGGAAGTTCCCCATCTGAAGCTAATGCCCGGCGACAACGCCTGCTATGAGCGCGCCATTCTGGCGAAGCCTGCCGGTGGGGCCAAGCCCGAAGACGTTAAAGACGCACAAGAGGCGTTGCCGCCGTCGCAGGCTCGGCTTGAATCGGCGTTAAAAATCGCGACGAGATATGTGCAGCAACTGGTGGATCAGACCAAGGAACCCACCAAGGTGCTTATGGACTGGATCGATTTTCTGGAGAAGAAGGGAAAGGTCATCGTTGTAGAGGTTAATGATGCAGCCGCCGCCAATACGATTTTCGAGGTGTTGAACGACCGCGGTCTCGACCTGTCAGTTGCAGATCTCCTAAAAAACTACCTGTTCAGGATGGCCGAGGACCGAGTTAACGAGACGCAGCAGAACTGGACTTCGATGGCCAGTCGATTGCAATCTTACGGGGTGGAAGAAAAAGAACTGCGTACCTTCATTCGGCATATCTGGTCGTCCAAGCACGGCCTCACCCGGGAGAAAGACCTCTACGATGCGATTCGCAAGCGGGTGGATAGCAAGCAGCGCGCTGTAGCCTTTGCCGATGAACTGAACCAAGTTGCGCCTATTTACCTGGCGCTTGACAACGCGAGCGATGAATTGTGGAAGCAATATGGCCCGCACGTGCGCGAATCGGTCGAGGCTCTGCAGATTCTTAAAGCCATCCAGATTCGACCGCTTGTGCTAGCCCTCCTTCAACACTTCGAGGTGGCTGAAGTGCGCAAGGCATTGCCGATGTTGGTGTGCTGGACTGTGCGATTCATGATTACTGGCAAGCTCGGCAGCGGGCCCTTGGAACTTGGCTATTCAGACCGTGCGAAAGACGTGAGCACGGGCAACATTAAAACCTCGAAGCAACTTTACGACGCTAGCAAGGGGTTCCTGGTTGCCGACGCGGACTTCGAGCAGGCCTTTGCTACCGCGCGGGTTTCGCAGCACTACTTGGCTCGGTTCTACCTGCGTGTCTTGGAAAAACAGAACGGTGCGAAGGGCGATGGCGAACTGGTCGTCAATCCCAATGAAGATGCGGTTAGTCTCGAACACATCATGCCCCAGACCCGCGATCCGCATTGGACAGCCAGCGTTACGGCTGAGCAGCACGCTGCCTTTTTGAAGCGCCTGGGTAATCTCGCTTTGCTCGACAAATCACTGAACGGACAAAGTGGGAATCTGCCGTTCGCGGACAAAATTGCAGCCTTTAAAGAGTCCAAGATCGCTTTGACTAGCCAAATTGCCACACACCTGACATGGACGTCGGCTGAGATCGACACGCGACAAAAAGCATTGGCAGAGCTCGCTGTAAAAGCGTGGCCCGCTGCTCCACGCTGAAGACGGTGGTCGATATCGCTTTACAGGCGGCACTGGCGATGTTGACGCCACACTCTGAACTACCAACCGGAAGCGATGCCATCAACGCCCATGGAGGCCGATCATGGGCGGTTACAACGGTGAAACGTGAGTTTGAAAACAACTGCACGCCGATGCGATTGCGAATAGCACGGTGCCTGCGTATCGAAGTTGAAGACGACGTAGAGTTGGCAGAAAAACCGAAATTTGAGGACCTTTAAACAGGCCCGCGACTGGATAGGAGTTGGCCTCTTGTTAGCGGTCATTGGCGGAGATCGGCTCCTGGCCCATAGCGCCAATTCCCCGGCCGAACCCGACTGACTCCTTCCGCCGCAATCCTGAAATTCAAGATTTAAACCATTTGCCGCCTCAAAACAAGCAAGCCATCGCAAGCAGTCACGGTGCAAGCACCAAAGCCCTGCGAATCATATTGGGAAGCAACCACCGACGGAAGCCGAAAACCACTACGTTCTGGTGCCGCTGACGAACAAAACGGCGCTCTCGGCAAAGGCGCCTCTCCTGACTTGACGAAACCAACCAAAAAGTATACTTTCACATATATTTAATTTACCCAATCGCCAGGAGTTATCGCCATGTCACAAATCACTCTGTATCTGGACGACGCCACGCAGGCGCTGGTGGAGCAGGCAGCGCGGGCCGACGGCATGTCGAAAAGTCGCTGGGTAGCTGAAGTCATCCGTAAACACGCCGCCCATGAATGGCCGCAGGACTGCCTGGCGCTGGCCGGGCGTTTTGCAGACTTTCCGCTGACCGATGCTGCAAACATGAGCAGCCTCCCCGCAGACTTGCCTCGTTTGGCTTTTTGATGGGTGCCCATGCTGATTCTTGACAGCAACACTATCAGCTATTACTTTCGCGGCGACCCGCTGGTGGTGCCGCGCCTGCAAGCCTTGCGTCCTGCCGATGTCGGCGTGCCAGCCATTGTTGAATACGAGCTTCGCTACGGGCTGATGCGCCTGCCCAGTGATGTGGCGGCCCCTCGCTTGGCAGCGCTGGCGCAGTTGTTGCGCCCCATGCAGATGTTGCCGTTTGACAGCGAATGCGCCGCGCAAGCTGCCCGCCTTCGCGTCGGCCTGGAGGCGCTGGGCACACCGATTGGCCCGCACGACACGCTGATTGCTGCCACTGCGTTGCGTCATCAGGGCACGCTGGTAACGCGCAACTCCCGCGAATTCTGTCGGGTGCCAGGTTTGCATTGGCTGAATTGGCATGAGACCGCATGAGGCACCAGCCGTGTGTCTGAAAAATTCGCACCTCACGCCGTAAACAACCGCCCCCGAGCCGCGTCCGTGATCGCCACGACGCAGGGGTGCGTGATGCGCCGCTCAACAGACACCGCATAAAACTCTTCCACCAGTTCGCTGCTGCGGCCGATGACTTCGACGCCAAACTGGGCGATGGTCTCTGGCTCCAGCACGGACGGTGACATGAACACGCCGCGGCCTTCGCGGCCGAAGGCGGTCATGAGTGCGCCGTCGTCAAACTCGCCCACGATGCGCGGGTGAATCTGGTAGCGCGTGAGCCAGCCTTCGAGCTGCTGGCGCACGGAGGCGGATGAGCCCTGGATCAGCATCGGCGCATCGTTCAGGCACTGCGGAAAATCGCCTTTGAGTTCCGCCTTGAGCGCGGGGGTGCAAAAGAAACTCATGGCGGTGCTGCCCAACGGGTGGTTGAATGCCTTGACGCTGATGCGCCGCGACATGGGCTCGTCGGCAATCACCAGGTCAAGCCGTTGCAACGCCAGTTGCGCCAACAGATCGGGGAACTTGCCCTCAACACAGATCATCCGCACCGGCATGGCGACGGCCAGCGCGGGTTCCAGCAGCCGGTAGGCGACCGATTTGGCCACCGAGTCCGCCACGCCGACCGAGAAGTCCAGCACGCGCTGGCCACCGCGCGCCAGGCGCACTGCCGCTTCCAACTCGCTGCCCAAGGCAAAAATTTGATCGGCATAGCCCAGTGCCAGGCGGCCGTCTTCGGTCAACTCAAGCTGGCGGCCACTTTTGCGAAACAGCTTGCGTCCCAGCCATTGTTCCAGCAGCTTGATCTGACCGGACAGGGTTTGCGGCGTGGTGTGTAGTTGTTCGCCCGCGCGCATGATGCCGCCAGCTTTGGCGGTAACCCAAAAATAATGCAGGTGCTTGAAATTCATGATGGCTCCCAGAGTGATTTCACCCGCCTTAAACCCGTTTATTATTCGCGATTTTCGAAGTGATTTTGTTACAAATACGAATTTACACGAAGTAAATTAATGCCTACAGTTTCGCCAGTCACACTGTTGTGGCATTTGCAGGAGAAAGCCAGATGCGATTAAGTACCAAAGGCCGCTTTGCCGTGGCGGCCATGATTGATGTTGCGCTGCGCCAGAAAAATGGCCCGGTGGCGCTGTCCGACATTGCCACGCGCCATCAGATTTCGCTCTCTTACCTGGAGCAGATGTTCAGCCGCCTGCGCCACGACGGGCTGGTGCAGAGCACGCGCGGGCCTGGCGGCGGTTATGCGCTGGGACACCGCGCGGAAGAAATCACCGTGGCTGACATCATTGGCTCGGTGGACGGCCGTGGTGATCTGGATGACCGTCGTGCCAGGCACATATCCAACCTGCATGCCACAGAGGGTTCAACTGCAGTTAGCGACGCTTGCGACGCTACTGACGTCACCCAGGACCTGTGGAACGCCTTCAACGCCCGCATGGAAGACTATATGCAGTCCGTCACCTTGCGCAGCCTGGTGCTGGAGCAGCTTGCAAAAGGTTTTGTTGCCGACGCGCCCGCCAACGTCCAGCGTGGCGTGTTCAAGAAACCGCAAGCCAAGCCCGTCGCGGTGCGCACTGCGGTGCCGAACTCGGTGTTTGCACTGGGCAATGCGCTGCTGGGCAAGGGCTGAAAATCGAGGCCAGAGGCGCTAATTAGTTAACTTGTAGGTTAATTTTTATCGGAAAATTGGACAAAATTCGCAAAAAACCGATGAAATAGGTTTATAGCTCTCGCATTATATACATAGTTTGCTATTTTTAATATAGCAAACTGGATTATTTTGCAGACCGTTTGGCAATGCCCATGGTCTTGGCCAAAATGCTCAACATCACTTCATCGGCGCCGCCGCCAATGGACGCCAAACGGCCATCGCGGTACATGCGCGCGACACGGTTCTCCAGCGTGAATCCCATGCCGCCCCAGAACTGCAGGCAACCATCAGGCACCAGGCGCTTCAAGCGGCCGGTTTTGAGCTTGGCCATGGAGGCCAGTTCGGTCACGTCCTGCCCACTCACATACAGCTCGCAGGCGCGGTAGGTCAGAGCGCGCAGCGCCTCGACTTCGGTTTTCATCTCCGCCAGCTTGAACTGCACCCATTGCTGGTCGGCCAGCGTGGCGCCAAACAGTTTGCGCTCTTGCGCCCACTCCACCGTCCACTGAATGCAGTTGGTCAGGCCCTGCAAGGCACTGGCTGCGGCCCACAGGCGCTCCTCCTGAAATTGCATCATCTGGTACATGAAGCCCTGGCCTTCCGCGCCAATGCGGTTGCGCTGCGGCACGCGGACTTCGTCAAAGTAGATCAAGCCGGTGTCGCTGGAATTCATGCCGATCTTGCGGATCTTCCTGGCCACCTCAATGCCCTTGACCAGTTTGCGGTTCAAGCCCAGGCCGGGACCTTCGCGCATCGGCACCATGATCAATGTTTTGTTTTTGTGCTGATTGCCGCCGGTGGCACTTTGCTCGTCACCCGTGTTGACCAGCATGCACATCCAGTCGGCCTGCAGGCTGTTGGTGATCCACATTTTTTGGCCGCTGATCAGGTAGTCATCGCCGTCTTTGCGGGCGTAACTCTTGATGGATGCGACATCGCTGCCCGCACCGGGCTCGCTCACGCCAATGCAACCGACCGTGTCGCCCGCGATGGCGGGGGCCAGAAATTCTCGCTTCAATTCATCGCTGCCAAAGCGGGCCAGCGCTGGGGTTGCCATGTCGGTCTGCACGCCGATGGCCATCGGCACGCCGCCGCAGTGAATATGGCCCAACCCCTCTGCCATCGCCACGGCATAGGAATAGTCCAGCCCGGCGCCGCCATAGGCCTCCGGCTTGGTCAGGCCCAACAGACCCAGGTCGCCCAGGCCTTTGAAGACTTCATGGGCCGGGAAAATTTCGTTTTCTTCCCATTGCTCCACCTGCGGGTTGATTTTTTCATCAATGTAGCGCTTGAGGGTTTTCTGGATTTCAAGGTGTTCGTGGGTGTAGTTCATTGGGGTAGCTCATCGTGTTTACGGTTCAGGAAAATACTTTGGGAACGACCGCGCGGTGAAAGCCACCGAAGGGTTTGACGGCATCACGCTGCTGCGATTCGCCGGACGCTTGCGTCATGCCCCAACCCATGCGGGCTTGTGGGCGAGCACCATCAATGCGCAGCGTCGTGCCCGAGATGAATGAGGCGCCAGGGCTGAGCAAAAACACGATGCCGGCCGAGGTTTCGGCCTCGGTGCCAAAGCGGCCCAATGGCACGGTTTTGAACATTTCGCGAAACCGCGGGCCCATCTCGGGCGGGTAGTGGTCCATCCCGCTGGAGGCGATGTAGCCCGGGGCAACCGCATTCACGCGCACGCCGCTGTGCGCCCATTCAACCGCAGCGGTTTCGGTAAAACTCACCATGCCCGCGCGCGCTGCGCCACTGTGCCCCATGCCGGGCATGGAGCCCCACATGTCGGCCACGATATTGACGATGGCGCCGCCGTGCTGCTGCATAGACTGCAGGTAGGCTTCGCGCGCCATCAGGAAGCCGCCCGTCAGGTTGCTGTTGACCACCGCCTCCCACCCTTTCGCGCTGATCAACTCCAGCGGCGTCACATATTGGCCGCCTGCATTGTTCACCAGGCCATCAATGCGACCGCGCGCCGCAACGATGGCCGCAATGGTTTGCTTGACGACCTGTTCCTGCCGAATGTCGCAAATGTGAAAACTGGCAGAGCCGCCGTCCTGGGTGATTTCATCCAGCACGTTTTGCAGTTTTTCGACCTTGCGCCCGATCAGCACAACATGGGCACCCAGTGCGCTTAGTTCATGCGCTGTGCAGCGGCCAATGCCCGAGCCGCCGCCGGTCACCACCATCACCTTGCCGGCCATCATGCCTGCGGCAAAAATAGAAGCGTAAGTCATTCATGTTCCTCAACAAAAAACCGCAAAATAAACCGACAACTCTGGCGCGCTATCAACGGCGTTCGGGTCAAGCTGGCGCTGCGCCAAGCAGTGCCTTTTTCACCTTGACCGGCATCGACAACAGTATTTGTGCCATGCCTTTGCCCAAAGGATCGTTGCGCAGCGATGCCATGCCACCGCCGCCAAGCGCCTGCTCGCACACAAAGTTCACGGCATGGATACCCGGCACGTCAAAACGGGTGACGCGGCCCTTGACCAGGTGGGCCAGATAACCTGCTACCGCTTTCTCAGTGACCTGCGCCCGAATGACCGGCAGCCATTGCGGCAAGCGCGCAATCACGCCGATGTTGGACGTGTCGCCCTTGTCGCCGCTGCGCGCCCAAGCCAGCCGGATCAAGGGCACTTCAACCAGATCGGCGCTGTCAGCGGCATCGGCTTGATCAGTGCCAGACAGCAAATCTGCAGCGCCGGGGAGGTGGCCCGGCGCGGCCTGGCCTTCGGGCAGACCTTCGGGCAGACCGTCGGGCACACCTTCGGGCTGCGGCACGCTGAACGAATTCCCTCTCATGGTGACCTGAGGCGCCAGTCTGGATTTGGGCAGCAAGAACGAATATTGGCGAATCGACGGCGAAGCCGAAGCCCGCCCGCCGCCCGCGCCGGTGGTGCCCGGAGCCCACGACGTGCCCGCAGGCGCTACCTCACGCGCCACCAGGTCAAGTGCCTCCTTGCGCGGATGCGTGGCGGTCAGGCGCAACATTGCTTCCCGCGTCTGCTGGGTTTTCGCATGCGGTCCGTAGCCGGATTCAGAGCCCAGCACTTCGATGTTGTACGCGGTAAATGGACTCATGCCCAAGGCCGCCAGAAGTTCCGAAGTGCGCTCAACAATCGCCTCCCCCGTGCGCCGCGCCTTGGCTACGGCGTCGAATCCGACCACCGTCAGTTGCGCCGACAGCTTGAACCCGCTCATGTAGGTCGCGCAGACCTTGTAGGTGTCGGTGGGCGCACGTCCCCGCGCACCTTGCACCCGTACCCGGTGCTCGCCAACCTGGCGCACGGTCACTTGGGTGAAATCACAAATCACATCCGGCAGGATGTAGGCTGCGGGGTCGCCGATCTCATACAGCATTTGCTCGGCAATCACGGCGGGCGACACCAGGCCGCCCGTGCCCGCAGGTTTGGTACAGACAAAGCTGCCATCCGATGAACATTCGACGATGGGGTAGCCGATGTGCGCCCAATCGGGCACCGTGTCCCAGTCGGTGTGCAATCCGCCCGTGGCCTGGCAACCACATTCAATGATGTGACCCACCAGGCTACCGGCAGCCAGCAAGTCCAGCGCGTCGCTGCGCCAGCCGAACTCGTGCATCAAGACCCCCAGAGTCACGGCGGAATCCACACAGCGCCCGGTGATGACCACCTGCGCCCCGGCGTCCAGGGCCGCCTTGATCGGCAGCGCGCCCAGATAGGCGTTGGCCGTCAAGACTTGCGCCGGCAATGGCGCGCCGCTTTGCATTTCACGCACCGGCGGGGCCGCCGCGCGCAATTGATCAACCAGTGGCATGACGTCGTCGCCCGTGACCACGGCAATGTTGAGCGCCACGCCCTGCTCCACGGCCAGTGCCGCCAGCGCCGCAGCGCAGGCGTGCGGGTTGACGCCGCCCGCGTTGCTGACGACCCGAATGCCGTTTGCCACCACGTCCTTCAACACCGCTTTCATAGCCACCGAGACGAAATCCGTGGCGTAACCCAGCTCGGGCTTTTTCTGGCGCGCGCCCGCCAGAATGGACATGGTCAACTCGGCCAGATAGTCAAACACCAGGTAATCAATTTGCCCGCTGGCGACCAACTGCGGCGCGCCGACGCTGCTGTCGCCCCAAAACCCGCAAGCGCCGCCAATTCTTACCCGTCTTTCGCTCGTTGCCATACCTGCCTTTGCTCCTTTTTTACCAGTATAGGGACAACGATAGCGGTCGTTCTGTCGTGCGTCTGGATCATTTCCAGTTTTCTTTCTCAGCGCAGGGGTCGCAGAAGAGTCAAGGGGCGGGCCAACAGATGGCTGTTTTTAAGCTGCATGGGTACTTGCAATGGCAGCAACCGGCCTCTTAAAATCAGCCAAAATCGCACGCCATGGTCTCCGTCGAATTTGCCTCCAGCCTGCGCCGCATCAAACCCGTTGACGGGCCGTGGGCCGACGACGCAACGCCCTGGACCCTGAAGGAACGGACATCATGAGACACATCGAGAGACACCGCAGCTCCCGCATCGGCTGGCTGCGCGCTGCGGTGCTCGGCGCGAACGACGGCATCGTCTCCACCGCCAGCCTGATTGTGGGCGTTGCAGCTGCAAGCGCCAGCCAGAGCAGCCTGCTGCTGACGGGTGTGGCGGGGCTGGTGGCGGGTGCCATGTCGATGGCTGCGGGCGAGTATGTGTCAGTTCACTCGCAGGCCGATACCGAAAAGGCCGATCTGGCCCGCGAGCGCGCTGAGCTGGAGAAAGACCCCGCTGCCGAGCACAGGGAGCTGGCGGCGATTTATGTCACGCGCGGCCTGGACGGAACGCTGGCGCTGCAGGTGGCTGAACAGATGATGAAACACGATGCACTGGGCACGCATGCGCGCGAAGAGCTGGGCATTTCAGAAGCGCTGAGTGCACGGCCGGTTCAAGCGGCGCTCTCTTCCGCTGCCAGCTTTGGCGTGGGTGCCGCGCTTCCATTAGGCGTTACGGCGCTGGCAGCGGGACCGTACCTGATCGCGTGGGTCACGGTCATGTCGCTCGCTTTTCTGGCTTTGCTGGGTGTGGTTGCGTCCCGCGTGGGTGGAGCAAAGGTCTTGACCAGCGCCTGGCGCGTCACGTTCTGGGGTGCGCTGGCCATGGCCATCACGGCGGGTGTGGGCTCGCTGTTCGGGGCGGTGGTATGAATGCCTGTCTCCTGCACGCATCACCAAACAGCCAATATGCAGCAAACACCTGATCCCGTCCCCACCAAATTTGATGTGCTGCAGGCATGCTGCTTCAAGTCAGCACCCGCAGCGCCGCCTGCACAATGCTCGGCGCATCCACGCCAAAAAACTTCCGCAGCGCGGCGCGCGTGTCGCTGCGCCCAAAGCCGTCGGTTCCCAGCGTGACGTATTTGCGGCCGTCGGGCAGGTAGGCGCGCACGCTCTCTGGCACGGCGCGCACGTAGTCGGTGGCGGCGATGATCGGGCCGGCACTTGACGCAAGTTGGCGCGCAACGAACGGCAACTCGACGACCTCACTGGGTTGGCCATGCAAGGTACGCTGGTCGGTCGCTGCGCCATCCCGAGCCAGCTCGCTCCAACTGGTCACGCTGAACACGTCCACCGCAACACCCTGGGCTGCCAGAATTTGCGCGGCCTTGATGACTTCGGTAAGGATGGCGCCTGAACCCAGCAAGGTGACGTTGCGGCCCTGCGTCTCAGAGGTTGACAGGTTGGTGCTGCCCGGGCCACTTCCGGATGGGCTCGGATAACTTGCAAATTTGTAGCAACCGCGAATCACATCCGGCTCGGCACCACTGGGCAGGCTTGGCTGCGCATAGTTTTCGTTCATCATGGTGACGTAGTAGAAAACGTCTTTTTGATCGACCAGCATTTCGCGCATTCCGTGGTCGATGATGACGGCCAGCTCGCCCGCAAACGCCGGGTCGTAGGCCTTGCAATTCGGGATGGTGGCTGCGACCAGGTGGCTGGTGCCGTCCTGGTGCTGCAGGCCTTCACCGCCGAGCGTGGTGCGCCCGGAGGTGGCACCCAGCAGAAAGCCGCGCGCCCGCTGGTCGGCTGCGGCCCAGATCTGGTCGCCCACACGTTGAAAGCCAAACATCGAGTAATAGATGTAGAACGGCAACATCGCCAGTCCATGCACGCTGTAGCTGGTGGCGGCTGCGGTCCAGCTCGCCAGGGCGCCCGCCTCAGAAATGCCTTCTTCCAGAATCTGGCCGTCTTGCGCCTCGCGGTACGACAGCACCGAGCCGATGTCTTCGGGCGCATAGCGCTGGCCCACGCTGGAGTAAATGCCGACCTGCTTGAACAGATTCGCCATGCCAAACGTGCGAGCCTCATCAGCCACGATGGGCACGATGCGGGGGCCAAGCTGCTGGTCTTTCAGCAAGCCGCCCAGCATGCGCACAAAGGCCATGGTGGTGCTCATCTCCTTGCCCTCAGCCTGCAGGGCGAATTTGGCGTATTGGGCAATTTCAGGCACCGGCACGGCGTCTGCCGTGGTGTAGCGCTTGGGTAAGTAGCCCCCGAGCGCTTTGCGCTGCTGGTGCATGTAACGCATCTCGGCGCTGTCTTCGGCGGGCTTGAAAAACTCCAGGTTTTTGACCTGCTCGTCCGTCATGGGCAAATTGAAGCGGTTGCGAAATTCGATCAACTCGTCCCCATCAAATTTCTTCTGGCTGTGCGTGGTCATCTTGCCCTGGCCTGCGCTGCCCATGCCGTAGCCTTTTTTGGTGTGCGCCAGGATAACGGTGGGCTGGCCGGGGTGGGCGGCGGCGCGTGCATAGGCGGCGTGGATTTTCACCAAGTCGTGGCCGCCGCGTTTCAGGCGGTCAATCTGCTCGTCGGTCATGCCCTGGGCCAGACGAGCCAGCTCGGCATTTTGTCCAAAGAAATGGTCGCGGTTATAACGGCCATCTTTGGCGGCGAACGTTTGCATCTGGCCGTCTACGGTGTTGGCGAAAGCCTTGGCCAACGCGCCGGTGAGGTCGCGCGCAAACAGGCCATCCCAGTCGCTGCCCCATACCAGTTTGATGACGTTCCAGCCCGCGCCGGCAAACAGCTTCTCCAGCTCGTCGATGATGCGGCCATTGCCGCGCACCGGGCCGTCCAGCCGCTGCAGGTTGCAGTTGACCACCCACACCAGGTTGTCCAGGCCCTCGCGTGCAGCAAGGGACAAGGCGCTCATGGATTCAGGCTCGTCCATCTCGCCATCGCCGAACACGCCCCACACTTTTCTGCCATTGCAGTCGAGCAATTTGCGGTGCGTGAGGTAACGCATGAAACGCGCGTGGTAGATCGAACTGATCGGGCCAATGCCCATGGAGCCGGTGGGGAACTGCCAGAAGTCGGGCATCAAATACGGGTGCGGGTAGCTGCTTAAACCCCGCGCGCCTTGGCCAGTGTTTGCCGCTGGGGCGGTCAACTCCTGGCGGTAAAAGCCCAAGTCGTCGGCAGTCAGCCGCCCTTCCAGGTAGGCGCGGGCGTAGACACCTGGCGCGCTGTGCGGCTGGAAAAAAACCAGGTCACCTTGATGCGTTTCGCTGCGCCCACGAAAAAAATGGTTGAACCCAGCCTCAAACAGATCCGCCGCACTGGCATAGCTGGCAATGTGGCCGCCCAGCTCGCTGGAGCCCCCGGTTTCGGCCTGGTTGGCGCGCACCACCATCGCCAGCGCGTTCCAGCGCATCAACGAGGCCAGGCGCTCTTCAATAGCCAGATCGCCGGGGAACACGGGTTGCTCATCGACCGCGATGGTGTTGACATAAGGCGTGCACAACTCGGGCTGCCAGCCGATGCGTTGTACCCGCGCCTGGCGCGCAAGTTCATCCAGTACAAAGCGCGCGCGTTCGGGGCCCTGGGCTTTGACCAGCGCGTTGAAGCCGTCGCGCCACTCCGCAGTTTCCTGCGGGTCAAGGTCTTGCGATTCGATGTCCTGTGTTTGCGGATTTTGTGCGGCAAAAACGGGCGCCTGAAGCGCGGCGGCGAGTTGCGGGTTGATCGGTGCGTTCATGGTGCTGGCGTCCAATGCAGGGGTATTTGAATGGCTCCACTGTACCGATTTCGGCGCAACATGTGTTGCCGATGTTGACCCTGAAAATCCAGGCCTTTCGGCATAAACTGCTGAAAATACTATCATTTCAAGCCAAATGAATCTTGATAACACTGATCTGCGGATTCTTGATCAACTGCAACGCGATGGTGCCCTGTCCAACGTCGAACTGGCGCGGCGCGTGCACTTGAGCCCATCGCCCTGCCTGGCGCGCGTCAAGGCGCTCGAAGCTTCGGGGGTGATTGACCGCTACGTGGCGATTGCCAACGCCACCAAATTGGGCCTCGGGCTCAACGTGTTCATCTCCATCAGCCTGAAGTCGCAAAACAAGGAGTCGCTGGCAAAATTTGAGCGTCGCATTGCCGAACACGACGAGGTCATGGAGTGCTATCTGATGACCGGTGATTCAGACTACCTGATCCGCGTCGCGGTCGCCGACATCGGTGCGCTGGAGCGCTTCATCCTGGAGCAGCTCAGCCCGATTCCGGGTCTTGAAAAAATCCGCTCCAGTTTTGCCTTGAAGCAGGTGCGCTACAAGACGGCGCTGCCGCTGCCCAAATTAGCGCTGCAAACTCGACAGACTCTATAGTTTGACCTATAATTTGGGGATAAATTTCAACTAATCCGACCCAAACATGCAAACCTTCAGTATCCGTGACCTGCGTGATCGCTCGGGCGAGCTCTCGCGTGAGGCTGAAGCCGGGCGTTTGTCCTTGGTCACGCGGCATGGGCAGCCTCTCTTTGTGAGCGTGCCGTTCACCGAAGAGGTCGTTGCATCCGGGGTGCACACGGCATTGGCGGTGAGCCTGTTTAAGTCGGGGGACTTGTCGTTAGGGTTGGCCGCCAAACTTGCCCGTATCCCTTACGCTGACTTCATTGAATACTTGGGTGAACTCAAAATCCCGGTGCTCAACTACGATGCGGCCGAACTGGACAGCGAGCTGAAGCTGCTACGTGACATGACGGCCTGAGGCTGTGAAAAAGCCAGTCATTGTGGCCGACGCAGGGCCATTGATTGCGTTAGCCAAATGTCAGCAGCTGCCATTGCTCAACAAGCTTTTTGGCACTGTGCATGTTCCTCACACGGTGTTGATGGAGGCGAGTGGCGGCAAAACCAAACCTGAGTCTGAATCAATCCGAACCTTCGTGATCGGCCACTGCACGGTTCAGCCTGACCGTGACGACGCGCTTGTGCAACATTTGCTGCGGCGCCTGGATGCGGGTGAGTCGCAAGCCATCAGTTGGGCGCATCACTTGGGTTGCGCGGT
>JANOMD010000450.1:0-7957 GCA_031420135.1 Rhodoferax sp.
AAACGCGGCACCAGCAGCAGCGCCGCAACCGTGACAGCTGCGACGGCGACTGAGCCGGCCAACACCTGCGACCACAAAGTGCCCCAAGCCACGCCCCGCAACTGCACCCCGAGGATCGGCCCCAGTTGCGACCAGATCACCTGCAACCCGATGCCGGTGACGAAACCGGCAGTCACTGGCGAAGGAATGAACTTGATAAACCCGGCCAGCCGCAGTGAGCCGGCCAGCAGCACGATGACGCCCATCATCACCACCGCGAGGGACATCGCTGCCCAGATTTCCCAGATGCTGCCACTGCCGCCGTTGCTCGCACTGCGGCTGACGAGATCGGCACCGAGGGCGGCGTAAATCACCGTGGTGGAAGGCGCGGGCACAGCAATCTCGGCCGGTGCGCGCGCCAGCCACGCGACCAGCAGGCTGCCCAGAGTGGCGGCGACGAAGGCGGCGACGAGGCTGATGTCCATTGCACGCGCTCCAAGCGCTGCCGCTGTGAGGAGACCGACCGCCAGCAAGTTGGCAAGGCTCAGCAATGCCGCGACCAGCCAGTCGCCCAGTGATTGCACCGGGCTCCAAGCCCACGCCGCCTTTGATGCTGCTGAACTTTTCATTCAAACAATTCAAATCTCATAGCTGGCAACGTCGATTGAATACTGACCCCCCTTGCTGATCCCCTATTGACCCAAGGCGGGTTGCTGGTTTTTGAATCAGCAAGCGTGAATAAGTGTACTCACTGGCATAGGCGTTCGGCGAACCGATCTAGGAGCCTGGACGGCAAGCGGTTTGAATTGCAAATTAATTAACTTACAGGTTAATTTTATCGTCAGAAAGGTGCAATTTTGCTAAAAAACCGATAATAAGTGCCCGTAGCTCTCGTATTATATATATAGTTAGCTACACATATTGTAGCGTTTGGAAAATCGATGCAAAACCAGTTTGTCAGTCGGCAGCTTGCCAGGCGCACTGGCGTCGATGTCGCGCACCATCGCATCAGGGTTTTCGCCTCTTCGTGCGGCACTTTGCTACACTTCGGCTATGTTCATTCACCGCACCGACATCACAGGGTTTAGCGACCGGGGGGCTTGGCCCTGGCGCCAGCCACGCATCACCTGATTTGCGGATATTGCACGCCCCGCTCTGGCTACCCAAAGCCCGTGCGTGCCTCGCGCCCCAACTGCCACTGGCTTTGAGGCATTGAAATGAATGAACACCCGCACCGACCTGACGTCAGTTTGACGCAACCATGACGCCGAACTGGCGTTGCGCAATGGGTTGGATGGGGGTGAGCTGATGGAGGCTCCAATCTTGATTTCCGAACTTGAATTCAAATCCCTAAGCGCGCAAGGCTACAACCGCATCCCGTTGATGGTTGAGGCGTTTGCGGATCTTGAAACCCCGCTCTCCCTTTACTTGAAGCTGGCCTATTCAACCCAGGCGGGCAGGCACAGTTTTCTGCTCGAATCCGTCGTCGGTGGCGAGCGCTTTGGCCGCTACAGCTTCATTGGTCTGCCCGCGCGAACACTGGTGCGCGCCAGTGGATTTGGGGCGGAAGCAGTGACTGAAGTGGTGACAGACGGCGTGGTCGTGGAGACATCCAGAGTCAATCCGCTGGATTTCATTGCCGCGTACCAAAACCGCTTCAAAGTGGCGCTTCGCCCCGGTCTGCCGCGCTTTTGTGGCGGTCTGGCGGGCTATTTTGGCTACGACGCGGTGCGCTACATCGAGAAAAAGCTTGAAAAATCCTGCCCACCCGATAGCCTGGGTTGCCCGGACATCCTGCTGTTGCAATGCGAAGAGCTGGCGGTGATCGACAACCTATCCGGCAAGCTGTATTTGATCGTCTACGCCGATCCGCGAACGCCCGAGGCCTATGCGAACGCCAAGAAGCGCCTGCGCGAACTCAAAGAAAAGCTGAAGTATTCGGTGAGTGCGCCAATCGTCAAACCCACGCAAAGCTACCCGGCACAACGCGACTTCGCCAAGGCCGACTACATCGCCGCTGTCGAGCGCGCCAAGGCGCTGATTGCGGATGGCGACTTCATGCAGGTGCAAGTAGGCCAGCGTATCAAGAAGCGCTATACCGAATCGCCGCTGTCGCTCTACCGGGCGCTGCGCTCGCTGAACCCCAGCCCGTACATGTACTACTACCACTTTGGGGACTTTCACGTGGTGGGAGCGTCGCCCGAGATTTTGGTGCGGCAAGAGCAATTGGGCGACGCTGTCAAAGTGACGATTCGCCCGCTTGCAGGCACCCGCCCGCGTGGCGCCAGCCCCGAGCTGGACAAAGCGGCGGAGCAGGAGTTGATCAACGACCCCAAGGAGCGCGCCGAGCATGTGATGCTGATCGACCTGGCACGCAACGACATTGGCCGCATCGCCAAAATCGGCAGCGTGAAAGTCACCGAAGCGTTTGACGTGGAGCGCTACAGCCACGTGATGCACATTGTCAGCAACGTTGAAGGCTTGCTTAACGACGGCCCGCACGGTCAAAAGCTCGGCAATATGGATGTCCTCAAAGCCACGTTTCCCGCAGGTACGCTCACTGGCGCGCCCAAGGTGCATGCGATGGAGCTGATCGACCAGTTGGAGCCGACCAAGCGCGGCATTTACGGCGGTGCCTGCGGCTACTTAAGCTACGCCGGCGACATGGACGTGGCCATTGCCATCCGCACCGGCATCGTCAAAGACCAGATGCTTTACGTGCAGGCGGCAGCCGGTGTGGTGGCGGACTCCATCCCCGAGCTGGAATGGCGCGAGACCGAAGCCAAGGCGCGCGCGCTGTTGCGGGCTTCTGAACTGGTTGAAGAAGGGCTGGAGTAAATCATGACGAACAAAATCAAGCTATTGATGATCGACAACTACGACAGCTTCACCTTCAACATCGTCCAGTATTTTGGCGAACTCGGTGCCGACGTGGAAGTGTTTCGCAATGACGAAATTACGCTCGCAGGCATTGCCGCGCGCGCGCCGGATCGGCTGGTGGTATCCCCAGGCCCGTGTACGCCGAAGGAAGCGGGTATTTCCGTCGCCGCCATCACGCACTTTGCGGGCAAACTGCCGATTTTGGGCGTGTGCCTGGGGCATCAGGCGATTGGTGCGGCGTTTGGCGGCAACATCATCCGCGCGCAGCAATTGATGCACGGCAAAACCAGCGTGATCACCACCTCGCAAACGGGCGTTTTCGCGGGCCTGCCCGAGCATTTCACCGTCAACCGCTACCACTCGCTGGCGATCGAGCGTGTGAGTTGCCCTGCTGAGCTGGCTATCACCGCCTGGACGGATGACGGCGAAATCATGGGTGTACGGCACACCGGATTTGCCGATGCGGTGAGAATCGAGGGCGTGCAGTTTCACCCCGAATCCATCCTCACCGAGCATGGGCATGCGATGCTGAAGAATTTTTTGGTTTGATCAAATCCGCCAAGGCTTCCCCATGACCCCCACCATCGACCTGCGCAGCGACACCGTCACCCAGCCCACGCCCGCCATGCGCGAGGCGATGATGAGCGCCCCGCTGGGTGACGATGTGTTTGGCGATGACCCGACCGTGAACGCGCTGCAAGAGAAGATCGCGGCGCTGCTGGGCTTTGAAGCTGCGCTGTTTGTGCCGACCGGCACGCAAAGCAACTTCTGCGCGATTTTGAGCCACTGCCAGCGCGGCGACGAGTACATCGTGGGCCAAATGGCGCACGCCTACCGCTGGGAAGGCGGCGGTGCGGCGGTGTTTGGCAGCGTGCAGCCGCAGCCACTGGAGCATCAGGCAGACGGCACGCTGCTGCTTGCAGACATCAAGGCCGCCATCAAACCCGATGACGCGCACTTTGCCCGCACCCGCATGCTGGCGCTGGAGAACACCTGGGGCGGCAAGCTGCTGCCGTTTGACTACGTGAAGGCTGCCACCGATCTGGCAAAAAGCAAGGGCTTGACGCGGCATCTGGACGGCGCGCGGCTGTTCAACGCCGCCGTTGCCCAAGCGGCAGCCAACGGCACCGATCCCCACCATGAGGCGCGCCAGATCGCCCAGTGCTTTGACAGCGTCTCCGTGTGCTTTAGCAAAGGCCTGGGCGCGCCGGTGGGCTCGGCCTTGTGCGGCTCACGCGAGCTGATTGCGCGGGCACACCGCATCCGCAAGATGGCCGGTGGCGGCATGCGCCAAGCCGGCGTGCTGGCGGCTGCGGCGGCGTATGCGCTGGACCACAACGTCATGCGCCTCGCCCAAGATCACGCGCTGGCCCAGCGGCTGGCGCAAGGGCTGGCGGGCATTGCTGGCCTGGCTGTTGAGGCACCGCACACCAATATCCTGTTTGTCGATTTGATTGGGGCTGCGAAACCATGTTCTACCGAATTGATGGTCCACTTGAAAGCGCGCGGTGTGCGCGTCACGGGCCTGTACCGACTTCGTTTTGTCACCCACATGGATGTCGATGAGCAAGGCGTGGACTGCGCCGCCGCCGCCGTGCGCGAATTTTTCAAACCTTGATTTGAACGACCTTTAAAGAAGTCACCATGCCCAACAGCCACAAAATTACCCCGCAGGAAGCGCTTTTGCGCACCATCGAGCACCGCGAGATTTTTCATGATGAGATGCTGCACGTGGTGCGCCAGATCATGGGTGGCGAAATGTCACCCGTGATGATGGCGGCGCTGATCACCGGCCTGCGCGTCAAGAAAGAAACCATCGGCGAAATCACCGCCGCCGCGCAGGTGATGCGCGAGTTCTCCACCAAGGTGCATGTGGCCGATAAAACCCATTTGCTGGACATTGTGGGTACCGGCGGCGATGGCTCGCACACCTTCAACATCTCCACCTGCGCGATGTTTGTTGCGGCGGCGGCCGGGGCCAAGGTCAGCAAGCACGGGAACAGAAGCGTCAGCAGCAAAAGCGGCAGCGCGGATGTGATGGAGTCGTTGGGCATCAACATCCACCTCTCGCCCGAGGCGATTGCCCAGTGCATCGAGCAAATCGGCGTGGGCTTCATGTTCGCGCCGAACCACCATACGGCGATGAAGCATGTCGCCCCGATCCGCAAAGAGCTGGGCGTGCGCACCATCTTCAACATCCTGGGGCCGCTGACCAACCCGGCCAGCGCGCCAAATATCCTGATGGGCGTGTTCCACCCTGATCTCGTGGGCATCCAGGTGCGCGCCTTGCAACGCTTGGGGGCTGAACATGCGCTGGTCGTCTATGGCAAAGATGGCATGGACGAAGTCAGCCTGGGAGCGGCCACGCTGGTGGGTGAGCTGAAAAACGGCGAAATCACCGAGTATGAAATTCACCCCGAAGATTTCGGCATGGTGATGTCCAGCAACCGCGCGCTGCGGGTGGAAACGCCCGAGCAGTCCAAAGCTATGATTCTGGGCGTGCTAGACAACCAGGCCGGTGCCGCCAAAGACATCGTGCTTTTGAACGCCGGCGCGGCGCTGTATGCGGCGAACGTGGCTGAGTCGATGAAAGCCGGCATCGTGCTGGCCCGCACCGCGATTGAGTCGGGTGCGGCGCGGCGCAAGCTGGACGGGCTGGTGGCGCTATCGCAGCAACTGAGGGCAGCAACATGACCGACATTCTGGACAAAATCATCGCCGTCAAGCGCGAAGAAATCGCTGCGGCGGTCAAATCCAAGCCACTTGCCCTCGTTCGCGCCGATGCCGAATCCCGCGTGCTGACGCGGGACTTCGCGGGTGCCCTGCGCAGCAAAATCGCCAGCGGCAAACCTGCGGTGATTGCAGAAATCAAAAAAGCCAGCCCGTCCAAAGGCGTGCTGCGCGAAGACTTCATCCCCGCCGATATCGCGCAGACCTATGCTGAGCATGGCGCAGCGTGCCTGTCGGTGCTCACTGACAAGCAGTTTTTCCAAGGTCAGGTCGATTACTTGAAGCAGGCGCGGGCTTCGTGCCAGTTGCCGGTTCTGCGCAAAGACTTCATGGTCGATCCGTATCAGATTTACGAATCCAGGGCGATGGGTGCCGATGCCATTTTGCTGATCGCCGCGTGCCTGGATGATGCACAGTTGGCCGATCTGGAGGAGATTGCGCGCGCGATGGACATGGCGGTGCTGGTCGAGGTGCATGACCGCGCTGAAGCCGGGCGTGCGCTGAAGCTCAAAACCCCACTGATCGGCATCAATAACCGCAATCTGAAAACGTTTGAAGTGTCGCTGGAAACCACGCTGTCGATGCTCAAAGACATGCCCGAACTGCAGTCTGCAGAGCGCCTGATCGTGACTGAAAGCGGAATTTTGACCCGCGACGATGTGCTGCGCATGGGCGCGGCGGGAGTCAACGCGTTTTTGGTGGGCGAGGCGTTCATGCGAGCCAGCGACCCCGGTGAGGCGTTGTCAACGCTGTTTAGCGCCGCTTGAAGCGATCCTCGGCATTGGTCAAACTTGCCGTGTGAATCGCCGTATATTTAGCTATATAATTAATAGCTATTTGTGCATATTATACGGGGGCTAGAACCCTAAACTATCGTTAATTTATCGATTTTGACTGCCAAAACACCAAAAATTAACTCCGAGGTTAATTTATTCGACTGGGCGCCCGAAACATGGCCGGTCGCGCCAGATTGGCAGCCCGTCGTAGCGCGATTCCTGCAAACCGAGTCTGCCCGCGTACTGGGGCAATACATGCAAAGCAGGCTGTCCGCAGGTGCTTCAATTTACCCCAGCCAGCCACTGCGCTCGCTGCTGTTGACACCGCTCGCCCGCGTCAAAGTCGTGATCCTTGGCCAAGACCCGTACCACGGCCCCGGTCAGGCCGAAGGGCTTGCGTTTTCAGTCGCGCCAGGCAACAAATTGCCGCCTTCGTTGCGAAATATCTACAAGGAACTCGCACGCGACCCTGTCGTTCAGCCGAAAACTGCTGCGGGTGGCAGCGGCTCGCTGATCCGCTGGGCCGAGCAAGGCGTGCTGCTCCTGAACACCTGCCTGACGGTTGAAGACGGCTCTCCGGCAAGTCACGAAAAGCGAGGTTGGGAAGCGCTTACTGACGAAATTATCAAGACTGTTTGGTCACGTCAATCGTCAGTCGCATTTTTGCTCTGGGGCGCGCATGCGCAAGCCAAGCGGGCGCTGCTTACCAGTCGCTGCGTCGATACCGCCGCAAATAAACGTCATTTGGTGCTCACCGCCAACCACCCTTCGCCCTTGTCCGCGATGCGTCCTCCGGCTCCTTTCATCGGATGCGGTCATTTTGGGAAGGTCAACACTTTTTTGGCGCAGCAAGGCATCACCTCGATTGACTGGTAAGCCCCGATGGCCCTACGAAGGGCGCCATGTGGCGGTTGCATGACTCAATTTCGTGGCATAATCCGAGGTTCGCTAAAGGAGAGGTGGCCGAGTGGTTAATGGCAGCAGACTGTAAATCTGCCCTCTTACGAGTACGCTGGTTCGAATCCAGCCCTCTCCACCAGCAAAATGATGAAGCAAGAACAGCGAAGCACGTGGTGCGTCACAGGTTTTGTAGTGCGGGGTTCGTATAGTGGTAATACCTTAGCCTTCCAAGCTAAAGCGAGGAGTTCGATTCTCCTACCCCGCTCCAGGTTTGTGCGGTTGATGTGGATGGTAGTTGGATTAGCAGATTTCTTTACCAAAACGCTGCGAGGCAAGGCGTGAGCCCGCAGACAGCGCTCTGGCGCGGCAAGGGTGAGCAACGCCGTATCGCAGTGTTTTGGTAAAGAAATGCCCATTTGGCTCAGTGGCAGAGCACTCCCTTGGTAAGGGAGAGGTCCCGGGTCCGATTCCCGGAATGGGCACCAGTTTGAGTTAGTAGTTACGGCAGTTCAGTTTTAAGTTACAAGTTACGTTTAATTCGCGGAGTCCGAGAAAATGGGAAAAGAAAAGTTCGCACGCACCAAGCCCCACGTCAACGTGGGCACGATTGGCCACGTCGACCATGGCAAGACCACGCTGACCGCCGCCATCACCACCGTGCTGGCCGCCAAATTCGGTGGCCAGGCCAAGGC
>JANOMD010000451.1:0-5384 GCA_031420135.1 Rhodoferax sp.
GAGCCGCCTGTAACTTTGAGAGTGTTGTTGCCTCCACCGCCGAGCAGCGTGTCGTTGCCCCAAGCTCCCGTCAAGATATCGTTGCCATCGCCCCCATCCAGCACATTGGCCGCGCCGCCTATAGCATTGATCGTGTCGTTGCCTGCACCGCCCACCAAGCGGGTACTGCCCCAAAAGCCGTTGATGATGTCGTCATCTCCCAGGCCCCAAACCTCGGTGTAAGTGGTGCTGGCCGTCAACACGTCCTTGCCGGGCGTGCCTACCAGCGCACCGGGCGGGGGTGTTGTGCCGTCGGTAACGACTGAGGCTTGCACCGCCAATGCGAAGGCGCTGCTCACGCTTGCGCCAGCCTGGTCGGTGGCGATCACCTGCAGGCTCAAATTGCCCACACTGGTGCTTGAGGGTGTGCCACTGAAAGTTCCAGTAGCCGCGTTGAAGCTCAACCAGTTCGGCAGCGCATCGCCATTGGCCAGCTTGGCCGACAAGGTCAACACATCGCCCAAGTCTTGGTCTGCAAAGGCAGCAGACACGCCCGTCATCGGCACTGCGTAGCTAAACACCTGCCCGCTCACGGTCGTCTGGTTGACCAATGCAGTGCCGACCGTAGGTGCATCGTTGGTGTTCGCCACCTGCACGTCAAACGTGCTGCTGGTGGACAAGCCAAGCGCATCAGCAGCTACCACTTTAATAGCCAAGGTGCCCACATTCGCATTCAACGGCGTGCCGCTGAAGGTTCGAGTCGCGGCGTTGAAGCTCAACCAGGCTGGCAGCGGGTCGCCATTGACCAGCGTGGCTTGCAGGCTCAGCGTGTCGCCCAGGTCCGGGTCTGCGAAGGTGTTGGTCGGCACGGTGAATGTCCACGCGCCGTCTTCGTTGAGGGTCTTTTGCGTCAACGCGTTGGCCACGCTGGGTGTACGGTTGACTGCGGCTTCTATTGCCAGGTTGAAACTGCTGGTCGCCGTCAAGCCAAACGCATCGGTCGCGGTCACCCAAATATGCAGATTGCTCAGACCAAATGCGGGCGGCGTGCCCGAAAAGCTGCGCGTGGCTGCGTTGAAGCTCAGCCAGATCGGCAACGCGTCGCCATTGGCCAGCGTTGCCGCCAGGCTTAAGGTGTCGCCCGCATCCACATCGGCGAAGGTGCCCGCAGGCACGGTGTATGTCCACACGCGGCCCAGGTTGGTTGCCTGATTGATCAGCGCGCTGGCCAGCGTGGGCGCGTGGTTGACATGCGTTGCCGCAAGCAGTTGCGCCATGCTCACGCTGGAGCCATCCGCCAAGGCGATCTGCACCATGCTCTCTGTGAACGGCGCGATGCTCATGTTTTGAATGGTCAAGCTGTCGGTGGCGGAGAAGCGCAGGATGTAACCTCTGCCACCTTCAAGCGCCTCGGCCTGAATGTTTTGTGGGTTGATGCTCTGGCCACGCGAGTTGGTGCCCAGCACGATGCGCAAACCATCGGTGTCCCTGATCAGGTCATTGCCGTCGCCCAAGGCAAAATGGTAGGTATCCAGCCCGGCACCGCCGCTGGTCACGTCATTGCCGGTGCCACCCCACAGCGCGTCGTCGCCGTCGCCACCGCCCAGGTAATCGTCGCCGCTGCCACCGTAAAGTAAATCGTTGCCCGCGTCGCCGGCCAGTTTGTCAGCACCTTTGCCGCCCCAAAGCGTGTCACTGCCTTCGCCGCCGCCAATCTGATCATTGCCGGCACCGCCAATCACCACATCGTCACCGCCGCCGGCCTTCACTACGTCGTTGCCTGTGCCTGCATTGATGTTGTCGGCGCCAGCGCTGCCCGTGACGGCATCGTCGCCTCCACCTGTGCTCAGTTGGGTAACTGGGCTGATCAGTGGGTTAAGACTCAAGTCAACGGTGTCGTCGCTCACGCTGCTCAAGGTCTCGCTGGTGTAGGCAAACTGCGCGTCGGCCAGTTGCGCCTGCGTGCCGTCGATGCGGGTGTAGCTACCGATGCCATGTACCGTCACGCCCGAGGCGCTGGCGGCCACGTTGTTGCTGGTCAGGTTGATGCTGGCAATGCCGCGCTCGGTAAGGTTTGACAGCTCATCCGCCGTTTGAATGCCATCTTCATTTTTGTCCTGCCACACGCGAAACTTGCCCCACTCTGCATCAGCACTGGAGAACACGCCATCCGCATTGGTGTCAAACGCCGCCAGGCCCGCCAAGTCCGTCGCCGCACCGGGCAAATAGTCTTTGAAGCTGATCTCCGCCTTGCCGCTGATCTTGCCATCGTTGTTCGCGTCATAGGCCAGCAAGGCATCCTGCCCCGATGTCCAGGCGGTGGCGCGGCGCACACCATCGCCCGCCAGGTCGTAAAACGCGCTGGAGTCGTCTTTGGCAATGAAGCGAAAGCCGTTGTCATTCAAATCCAGCACGATGGGGAAGGAGCTGAAGGGCTCAGGGTTGGCGGGTGGCAAAAAGCTGCCATCAATCAACTGCACATATTCGTACTCGGTTCGAACTTCGCCTGCGCCAAGCGCGCTGACGATCACTTTTTCATAGCTGTCAATGGTTTTACCGTCAGCCCCGCCAGGCTGCTTGATCTCAACGACAAACGCATCATCCGGCCCCGCCTTGAAGGGCACATACACCGGTATGCCGTCTTCGGATTCGGTGCGACCGTTGAGGTAAGTGCGCGCCGCCTGGCTCCACAAACTGGTGCGCTTGTAGTCAAAGCGGGCCGTGCCGTTGCCGTTGTCAATCACCGTGGTGTCGCCAAACTGGCCATCCAGCGGTCGATCCTTCACTCTCCCATCCACACCAATGCGAACCGGGCCTGCGCCATCAACGTCATTCACCGTGATCATGCCGCTGCTGGCACCCTCTACAGGGTCTACCCACACTTCCCACCAATCCATTTGTGTCGCGGCGTTGCCTTGCTGGGCAAATGCAGCGTAATAAAGTTTGCCTTCAGCAAACCCGATGATGCCTACGCTGTCCGGCTGCAGCGACGTAGCCGTGTCACCCAGGTAACCCATTTTCGTGACCTGGGTCACTGGGCTGGCTGGCATTTGACCTCGGGGGCTGAAGATCGTCGGTGCCATGGCATATACCGAGTTGCCTTGCGCATTGGATGTGATGACCAGGTCGCGCCATCCGGCTTGCCGCCTGGCGGGCGTTACCGTAATCGTCGGCGCGTCGTCCACGGCACCAACGTCCACAAACGCCGTCGCCTGCACCTGATGCCCCTGTGCATCTTTCACCGTGTATCCAAAACTGGCGACACCATTGAAATTGGCGGATGGTATGAAGGTGATCGTTTGCTTGGCTGCGTCATACGACGCGCCACCGTTAGTGGCGGCATTTATGAGGCCAGCAAAACTCACCGTACCCGTGTTGGATTTGTCATTCTTGAGCAACTGCGCAACACTCACCGTGATGGCTGTGTCCTCTTGCCCGTCCAACACTTCGTCAATAGCGACCATCGCCCCATCGCTGCTGGTGTGGGTGTGGCCAGCTCGAACAGCCGCATCAGTGCTCGCCCCGTAGTCAATCACCGCCGTGGCATAGAGTTGCTCGCCGCCCACCTCCTTTTTCACCAAGAGGCTGTTGCCCACCTGAACGGTGGCTACCCCCGCTGCGTCGGCCTGCAAGTTCACGCTTTGCATCAAGCGGGTTTCGCCGTTTTGGGTAATTGTTCCCACCTCCGAAAAGTTCGACCGATCCCATTGCAGGCGGTTAATTCCCAAGCTCTGCAGGCTTTGCAACTCCGCCGCCTGCGGCACCCCATCGCCGTTGATGTCCATCCAGACTTTGAGGTGGCTGAACACCGGGTCTTGTGCGTCAATGGTGGTGCCGGAAGAGGCGCTACCGGCGTTGTTGATCTCATGGAGCACAGTCAGCCGCCTCTGCCTGCCATCAACCCACGTGTCGTTGAACAAATCTGCCCCCCGGTTGATTTGCCCGTCTGCAGCCTGCCCGCTGCTGGTTCTGTCCAGCACCAGAATGCCATCACGGGGGCCAATCCAATCCGTTTCTTCCGCAAAACCATCGTTGTCCACATCAAACAGCACGCCGTTGCCCGTCGCCTTTTGGGTGGTTGTGATGACACCATCGCCATTCAGATCCAGGGCAATGACGGTGGCGGTTTGCTGGCTGAATTCGTTACGATAGCCGAGATTGCCGGGGCGGGCGTCTCCCGGGGCACCATACCAATACCTATGTTCGTAGCTCGACTGATAAGCAATTTGGTCCGTGGTCCATCCTGCATTCTGGTAGCTATTGGTCCGCTGTTGGTTCACCGTCTCTACTTCCCACAGCGGCGCAATTGCCCCGCTCTTGGTCACCGCGTCGCTGAACTGCTTGGCGATGCTGTCAAAGAAGTTGTCACGTCGGGCGACCTGGTTGTTGCGCCACAGATGCTGCTGATCGTTGGGATCTTCATTACGTCCCATAAACTGGTTGTCCGCATCCGGCCCCCATGGGCTGCGCAGAATACTGCCATCCGCATGCACAATGTTCTCCACGTACCCCGGTGCCAGGTACTTGTCGTCCAGAGAAAACGTTCGGGTGTACTGCACCCCCGTCAACGGGTCTTTGTAGCGCAGGAACATCGCATCCTGCTTGAAGAAGATCGTGGGCATCCGCTCGGCAATGATGCCCATCGGCTGGCCGTAGCGCTCAGTGGCGGCTGCGGCCTCTTTTTGGGTTGCCTGTAGCAACGCGTTCATTCCGTCCACAAAGGCCTTTTGCGCACCACCGTTGTGCTCACCCAGCGCCACGCGGATCACGCCATTGGCATCGACCACAAACTGGCCATCGGCCTCAAACTGCGCTTTCTTCTCGAAGATCAGCGTCGCAAAGAAGTCAATCGCGGTGAGGATCGCACCCGCCACCGGGTTCACCAAGCTGATGGCCGATAGCACCGCCCCCTTGATATCCCCATTGGCCAGGCTGTTAAATATGTTCAGGATGGCAATCGCCTGCCCCAGGCCTTTGAGCATTTGATCAACACCCAGGCTGCTGTTGTACAGCTCGGCGGCGGCGGCATTGCCATTTCCCGCAAGTTCTCCCGCACGAAAGGCGCTGCCAAAGCGGCTGATCATTTCCTGCTGCAGGCTGTTGCTGTAGATCGTCAGCGCACTTCGCGCCACTCCGCCGCCATCAATCAAGATGCGCCCCAGGTCGCCCTTTTCCAGCGCGGTGACCAGGCCGGCCAGGCTGCTGATGCCACTCAGGGCGAAGGCGATCTGCGCCACTGCCGGGTCTGAAAATACGTGCGATGCAAAGTTGACGCCGTTGGTGGCAATCGCCAGCGGTGTGCCGCCGCGCAACAGCGAGATGAGGCTGGTCCCACTGCTGGCCAGCGCGATGACGCCAAAGTCGTTCCACCAGTCAGTGCGGCCTGTTGCGGCGACCAGGTCGCG